>CADBUA010000333.1 GCA_902797665.1 uncultured Lachnospiraceae bacterium
AAGCGTTACCTGATTCTGCCCGGAAGATCTCCGGAAGACGTATGCAGAGATTCGAGACCTTTTGCCTTTACGAGGGCTGGAGATCAATCGCGAAAAGCGCGCAGAATCAAGCCTTTCGCGTTCGGGGCAGATTTTTTAAAATTCTGAAAAAAGGTGTTGACATCTAAAGTCGAGTCTGATAGTATACTGATTGTTCGCGGAAGTGTCGGAATTGGCAGACGAGCAAGACTAAGGATCTTGTGCTGTTCGCAGCGTGTGAGTTCAAGTCTCATCTTCCGCAGACGGAAAAGGAGGTCAGAATTGATCTCCTTTTTCTTTGCGCAGATCGGGACAGCTGAGGGATTCTTACCAGGGCTCTTCCAGATCTCCGGGAAAAAGGGGCTTTCGGGCTGACTGCCAGAGCTGCCTGTCGGATCTCTATGGATCAGATGATTCGGAGAGCGCGGCCAGGCAGGCCTTGAAAAGTCACATATTTCCGGGATTTTTCCCTTGCATTTGTTTTGGGGAAAGAATATAATAGTCGAGTGTCTCTGAACGGGTGGTTTATTGCGCCCTTTTTGAGACGCAGAAGAAGGACTGAAAGGAGGAGAGGCCAATGAAGGTTCGTTCGTCTGTGAAGCCGATGTGCGAGAAGTGCAAGGTGATCAAGAGAAAAGGCAGAATCATGATTATCTGTGATAACCCGAAGCACAAACAGAGACAGGGCTGATTCGCCTGACGGAGTGATTTTAATGAGCGGCAAATGCACAAAGCCCTGAGAAATCAGGATCATGGGATTTTCGTTTCCTATAGACCGGGATCGGGCTTTTGTGATGACAATATACGATGCAATTAATCTGCCGGAAACAACGTGGGTTTTGGAAAGAAGGATTAATTCGCCGCATATTGCCCTTAATACCGGTTCAGGATGTCGTGCGGCATCCATCCTCCTTGCAGCCGCTTTGGAGGACGCGCACATTTGCGAAGCTGAAAGGTATCGCTTAATGGACCGGAAAGGCCGCAGCGATGCGGCTGGACCTCAGAGAGGTCCCAGTTAAAGACGATATGGCAAAGGGGACAGAAAAGAAAATGTCTCCGACCAGTAAAAGATGAACACCCGGAAGGGTGGTTGTGGAGGATAATTCATGGCTCGTATAGCTGGTGTGGACTTACCGAGAGATAAGCGGGTTGAGATCGGCCTGACCTATATCTATGGGATTGGCCGGACAACTTCCGACAAGATCCTCGAGAAGGCGAATGTGAATCCCGATACCCGCGTGAGAGACCTCACCGATGAGGAAGTCGACAAGATCCGCTCCACCATGGAGGAGATGGATGTCATGGTGGAAGGTGATCTCCGCCGTGATGTTGCGATGAACATCAAGAGACTTCAGGAAATCGGTTGCTACAGGGGAATCCGCCACAGGAAGGGGCTTCCTGTCCGCGGCCAGAAGACCAAGACGAACGCCAGAACCCGCAAGGGCCCGAGGCGTACGGTTGCGAACAAGAAGAAGTAATCTTTCAGACTCGGGGCTTTCGGACTGACATGTCAGAGCTCCGGAGACAGCAGATTCTTGAGAAAGCAGGTTAGGAGAGAATGGCAGATAAAAAAGGTGCAAGGAAAGTTACCAAGAAGCGTGTCAAGAAGAATGTAGAGAGAGGCCAGGCACATATCCAGTCTTCGTTCAACAACACGATTGTGACGCTGACGGATGCGCAGGGCAACGCCTTATCCTGGGCGTCGGCCGGCGGACTTGGCTTCAAGGGTTCCAGAAAGTCTACCCCATATGCGGCGCAGATGGCAGCGGAGACCGCTACCAAGGCTGCACTGATCCACGGGCTGAAGACGGTTGACGTTTTCGTCAAGGGACCGGGTTCCGGAAGAGAAGCGGCGATCCGCGCCCTCTCCGCGAACGGACTGGACGTTGTGTCCATCCGTGACGTCACCCCTGTCCCGCACAATGGATGCCGCCCGCCGAAGCGCAGGAGAGTCTGATCGGTCCTGTATGGCCTTTTGACTTTGCGTTTTCCGGTATTTTGAGAATTGCCATAGATGACAATGGAGGTAGATGAAGAATGGCAGTCAATAGAACTCCTGTATTAAAGAGATGCAGATCCCTCGGACTGGAGCCGACAGTCCTGGGATATGATAAGAAATCCAAGAGAGAGCTCCGCAGGGCCCGCCGTAAGGTTTCTGAGTATGGCACCCAGCTGCGTGAGAAGCAGAAGGCGAAGTTCATCTACGGCGTGACCGAGAAGCCCTTCCGCAACTATTATAAGAAGGCAGAGCGTATGCCTGGCATGACCGGTCCAAACCTGATGATCATGCTGGAGACCCGCCTGGACAATGTTCTGTTCCGCATGGGACTGGCGAGAACCAGGAAGGAAGCACGCCAGATCGTGGACCACAAGCATGTGCTGGTCAACGGCAAGTGCATCAACATCCCGTCCTACTTGGTCAAGGCAGGTGACGCGATCGAGATCAAGGAAAAGTGCAAGGAGTCTCAGCGCTACAAGGATATCGCTGAAGCGACCGCAGGCAGGCTGATCCCCGAATGGCTGGAGTACAATCCGGATGCCCTGAAGGGTTCTGTGAAGTCCCTTCCGACCAGAGAGATGATCGATGTGCCGGTGGATGAGGTCCAGATCGTCGAGTTGTACTCCAAGTAATCTGAGGGAGTGCGCCAGTCAAAGATCAATGCGATCAGTCAGGAGACTCTGCTCCGGCAGAGTCCCCGCTTTCCCTGGGGATGTGTCCGGGAAGAGCTTTATTTGGATTTGGTCTTTACCGTTAAGGAGGCACTAATTTGTCAGATCTCATGAATCCTAATGCTACTCCGACTGTGGAATTATCCGATGACAAGAAGTACGGTCGCTTTGTGGTCGAGCCGCTGGAGCGTGGGTATGGAACAACACTCGGAAACTCTCTGAGGAGGATCATGCTTTCTTCCCTTCCGGGCTCAGCAGTCAGCCAGGTAAAGATCGATGGAGTGCTGCATGAGTTCAGCTGCATTCCGGGCGTCAAGGAGGATGTGACGGAGATCATCCTGAACATTAAGAATCTTGCGTTCCGGAACAACAGCGGGTCGGAAGATCCAAAGACTGTCTACATTGAATGCAGCAATGAGGGCGTAGTCACAGGTGCGGATATCGAGGCCGATCAGGATATTGAGGTGATCAATCCGGATCAGGTGATTGCGCATCTGAATGGTGGTCCGGACTGCAAGCTGAATATGGAGCTGACCATCACCAACGGCAGGGGCTATGTCAGCGCGGACAAGGGCAAGAAAGACGATATGCCGATCGGTGTGATTGCGGTCGATGCCATCTATACGCCGGTTGAGCGCGTCAACATGATGGTTCAGAACACGCGTGTCGGTCAGGATACAGACTATGACAAGCTGACGCTTGAAGTCTGGACAAATGGGACGATCAGTCCGGATACCGCGGTCTCTATGGCTGCCAAGGTTCTGAGCGACCAGCTGAAGAGTTTTATCGACCTGTCATCGGATGGCAGGGGAACTGGGGTTGTGACACCGGTCATCCAGCCGGTCAGCCAGGTGGAACCTGGACCTGCAGGTCCAGTGGACCAGCTCGACATGACCATTGATGAACTGGAACTGTCCGTGCGTTCTTACAACTGCCTGAAGCGGGCGGGAATCAACACCGTCGGCGAGCTCTGCAATAAGACAGAGGACGATATGATGAAAGTTCGCAATCTGGGCCGTAAGTCACTCGAGGAGGTTCTGGCAAAGCTGAAAGACCTTGGCCTGTCTCTCCGAAACAGTACTGATGCACCGATTGCGTGAGGATATACCAGAGGCTTTTAAGATTTGTCACGGGTAAATCTTAAAAGCCTCTGCAGATACCGCGGCCTGAGATGCCAGGTGTGAAATTCTCATGTGTCACGAGTATAGATCCGCCGGGCGCATGCGAACGGCGGGATGCTGTGAGCGCTTTTCGCAGCATCTAAAAAAATCCCATAAGGATGAAGGAAACCATGAAGGGAGATTCAGCATGGGCAGGGACCTTTCAGGAAGGCAGACTTTCCTGAAGGATCAGGCTGAGTCTCAGGAAAAATACGCGAGCAGGCGGTAAGACCGAAGAATGCGCGTCTGCGCGCTTGTGAAAAGGAGATTAGAGCCATGTCAGGATATAGGAAACTCGGCAGAACTTCCTCTCAGAGAAAAGCTTTGCTGCGGAATCAGGTTACCATGCTGCTTTACCACGGCAGAATTGTCACCACTGAGGCGAAGGCGAAGGAAGTTTCGAAGATCGCTGACGGTCTGATCGCCCTTGCAATCAAGGAGAGGGATGACTACGAGAAGGTTACCGTGACCCAGAAGGTTCCGCGCAAGGATGCGAGTGGCAAGAGGGTCAAGGAAGTCATCGACGGCCGGAAGGTTACGGTGTACGACGAGATCGAGAAGGAGATCAAGAAGGACAATCCGAAGAGGCTCCATGCAAGGCGCCAGATGCTCAGGGTGCTCTATCCGGTGAAGGAGGTCCCGGAGGAGGCTGCAGGCCGCAAGAGGAACACGAAGAATGTGGACCTTGTCGCGAAGCTGTTTGACGAGATTGCTCCGAAGTATGTTGGCCGCAATGGCGGATATACCAGGATCATCAAGCTTGGACAGAGACGCGGTGATGCTGCGATGCAGGTTATGCTTGAGCTTGTCTGACATAGACTGAAGATGAAAGGCCGCTCCATTTCCATGGAGCGGCTTCTTTTGTATCTGCAATCTCATGCCAGGGGCGTATCCGGCAAAGCCTTTTTGCAGCAGGCAGTTCGATTTTTTGAGAGAGCATGGGGAAGATGAAGATTCTGTTCTGTCTGGAAAACCTGACAAGGAAAGCTTTTCTCGAAGAAATGGGCTCTTTCGGAATGCGAAAAAGCATTGAGGAGGCTGGAGCAGACTGGGCTTATTGGCCCATCGGGGGGATGGATGGAAGATCATTCAGCCTGGAGAATTCCGCTCTTACGGGTCTTCCGAACCAAAACCAGGAGTGTATTCTCGTGACGGACAGCTGCTCCTTTGCAGGCAAAATGTCGGCACGCGGATTCTGCGTGATCGGCTATCAAGCGGATGCTTCCGGGGGAGAAGATCTTCCCTTTTTTGAGGGGGCGGATACCGTGATCACGTCCTTTGAGTGCATTGACAATGCTTACTTTCGGGAGGTTCTTCTGCGCTTTCTGGGGAAACCCGTTCTGATCGCGGAGACGGAGCGCCTCCTCATACGGGAGAGCACGGAGGAGGATTTCGATGATCTTTACAGGATCGCAGGAGCGTCTGGGGAAAAGGCCTTCCAGGAGGAAGAGGAACGGGCAAGATTTGCCGCCTACCTCCGGGAGGCGTATCGCTTTTTCGGCTATGGGCTCTGGACCACGGCTCTTAAGACGGGCAGGGTCATTGGCAGGTGCGGGATCAGCCCTGTCACAGACTCGACCATGCCGGAGGGAAGGCTTGAGCTTGGCTACCTGATCGCACCGGCTTTTCAGAGGCAGGGATATGGGTTTGAAGCTTCCCGGGCGATCCTGGACTATGCCTTCCAAAAGCTGGACTGTCCGGAGATCTATGCTTCGATTGAGATGGGAAACACCGCATCCCATGCGCTGGCCAGGAAGCTTGGATTTCAGAAAATCTCTGAAGGGAGCATCTGCCTTTACAGGCTCAGGCCAGAAGACTAACGGGCAGAGGAATGTGAATCGTTCCTTCTGGAGAAGGGCGGTGGAGGAGCCGTTCTTTGAGCGGGAGGAAGACCGGAAGCAGAGAAGGAAGCTGAAAATCACGAAATACCGGATCTTCCACTCACGTGCATCTTTGAGGGGGACAGCGGGTGTGAGACCCCAGGGGAGAGATAAAAAAAGAGCAGGGACGTGATTTCCGTCTCTGCTCCATTTATTCTGGATCCATTCGCTTTGGCCTGGGCCTGTAACTGTCCAGTTCCCTTAGCGCACTTTGCGCCAAGCGAGGCCATACAGCTTAAAAGCAAAGGACTGAGCAGACCCTGGGAGATTCAGACTCAGACCTTTTCGGGCTCCGGATACGCTGCGCCGAAGGTCTCGACGGTCATGGATTCGATCCTCTGCTCCTCGAGAGGACGGTCGGAGAAGTCGGTCGCAGTCTGGGCGATTCTGTCGACGATGTCCATTCCCTCGATGACCTTGCCGAATGCGGCGTATTCACCGTCCAGATGCGAGGCATCCTTGTGCATGATGAAAAACTGGGATCCGGCGGAGTTGGGATTCATCGATCTGGCCATGGAGAGCACGCCCGCTGTGTGCTTCAGGTTGTTCTGAGGGAAGCGATTTCTGCGGAATTCACCCTTGATGGAGTAGCCCGGGCCGCCCATGCCGGTCCCCTGGGGATCGCCGCCCTGGATCATGAAGCCCTTGATGACCCGGTGGAAGATCAGCCCATTATAGAAACCTTTTGAGACCAGGGAGATGAAGTTGTTGACGGTGTTCGGCGCCAGCTCTGGATATAGTTCCGCTTTGATGATGTCCCCGTTACTCATGCTGATTGTCACAACTGGATTCTGTGCCATTTTGATTATCCTCTCTTTATCCTTTCTGTCTCTGCCGGATGATCCAGCCTTGCTGCCCGATCGGTGAAAGACGGTCCTCCCTGCATAGGGGCAGACCATTTGAACCTGGGAATCATTCGGATCTGTCAGCTGCAGGGCGGGAGTTCCCCGCTCATGTCCTGATTTCGCAGAGTCTATCATTCGCAGACTAACGATCCCATTATAGCTTTTGGAGAGGCCTCTGGCAAAAAGGGGAAAAAGGAAACCACTTCGTGAAAGCTGCTTCTTTCTATTCACTGTTTTCCATCCGGAATCAGAATCCAACGGGACTCATCAAGTGTGCATGTACGAATACGCATTCTGAGAAACGATATATATTAATGGAATTTTCATATATGCATGCATAATTTCAAAATGCAATCAGCGGGGAAGCTGATCTGGAGCAGTACAGCAGGTATGTGACGGGACAGCAGGAGACAGGCCTGAGCAAGAACCTTTGGGCTATGGTGCAGGAGAAGTTCAGCAGGGAGCTAGTCCAGTTCGCTGTGAAAAGCTGGAAAGCTGCGGGCCGATGCGGAAGGAGAACAGCTGCCGGGCCGATGCGTGATTGTTGGGGCACTATCGGGCTCAATTTTCCTCTGTGGCGTTCATAATGGCAGCTGCAAAGCCGCAGGCGCTGCAGGCATTCGGCCAGGCACAGGCGCCTACGCCCGCTTTGAAAGCGCGCCCGGCCTTTGCTTTTGAGATGAATAGCCTCGCTTGGCGCAAAGTGCGCAAAGCGACTGGACAGCTTACGATCTTTTATACTAGAGGCACTTAGGATTTGCCGTAGGCGAATCGTTCGTGCCTCTGCATATACCGCGGTTCCGGACGATAGCTGGCAAATTCCCTTTACCGCGAGTATCAATCGAGCAGGCGGATCTGCCTGGGTCAGATGAAGAGGCTGAATGACTGGCAAAGCAGAACTTCAAGAACAGAGCGGAAAATGCTGATACGGGGGGTGAATGAATGAACGCGCGGGAAGCCATCAAAAATCAATTCATGAAAGAGTATGTCTGCAGGGATTTCACAACGATCACGGTCAAAGGGCTTTGCGCCGCCACACCGGTTGCCCGCAGCACGTTCTATTCCTACTTCAACAATAAGGATGATGTGAAGGAAGAGATTGAAAATGAGTTAATAGACGGCTAAATCTCAGCTGCCAGAATGGTTTCTGGCGGAAACCTTCCTGATATGGACTTCCCGATCTTCATGGATGCGGTTGAAGCGTTTATCAAGGAACACTGGTCAACCATTTTTGCTTTTCTCGTTCGCCAGCCGAATCTGAGATTCATGCGAAAGTGGAAGGATGCGATCAAGGCGAACTTTCGAATGCGCTATCCGGAGAAGATCCATTAAAGAAACTACGAAGCGCTGGCAGAGATGCTTGCGACATCCATGCTGAGTGCCTATGCTTACTGGATGGAGCATCCTGATACCGTCAGTACCGAAGACATCAAACCTCTGCTGTACAAGGTACCTGAATCCCTTGTAAATCTGATATAAAAACGGACACTTTCGGGATCTGTGTAGTGTTCTCCTTGAATCGGCCCTTCTATAATGGCTGCTGACGATATCTGGATATGGGCATCAGTTATACCCGCGAGCGTGAGAATTTGCGACGAAACTGGCGCGAGCGGGCATATACCGGTGAAACACCTGACAAATTCAAATGGTTCCCGCTATAAAAGGAGGGCTTTTACTATGTCTATCATCAGAATCCGTGTGTTCCATACTGGCGAGGTATGTGTGGCTCCTGATCTTCCCTTCGGCGGTGACGACAGCAACGCCATCAAGGCATCCGGTGTATTTGGCAAGAAAGAGGATCGCCTGTGGCTTCCCGTGTCTGTCTACCTGATCGAGCATCCCAAGGGCAGGTTCCTGGTAGACACTGGCTGGGCGCGGGAGATGAGTCCCAATGGGGAGTATGACAGGAAGGCACAGATCAGGTCTCTGGGCACTGTTGTCCTCTATAAGGTCAACCAGGGCCGGATCCCTATGGGCGAGTGCATTGATGAGCAGCTGATGAAGCTGGGAATCAAGGATTCTGATATCGATGCCGTCCTGTTGACGCACCTGGACTGCGATCATGCCAACGGACTTAAGCAGGTGAAAGGCGCGAAGAAGTTTCTGGTGGCCGCCGACGAGGTGAGGTTCGCGACCAGGATTACGAACAAGGTACGGTACAATAAGGACTGGTGGAAAGATATTCCGCTGACGGAATTCGATTGGAATGATAACCAGGGCC
>CADBUA010000334.1 GCA_902797665.1 uncultured Lachnospiraceae bacterium
AAAGGGGAAAGGGCAGACTTCAGCATTTGAGGATCCTGGCCTCTTGCCGTTAATGCCTCTTCCAGAGCCGCGCCCAGGCGGGAAATCACCGCTCTTTCATCCGCTTTTCCCATCTCCTCAGATGGGCGGCATTCCTCCCGAGCCCCTGTGGATTCCGGCTGAGAAACGGCTCTTCCCACGCGCTCCGGCGCACGCGCAGAAAGCTCTGCCGGCTCTGTTCCCATCGCCTGTCCGGCAGCTTTTTCAGATACGGATGCTGAAGCAGAGTCTGATCGGACCTTCTTCTCAACGGATCTGGAAGAGCCCTTTCCTGCCAGATCCCTCGGACCTGTCCCGTCCTTCAGCCATTCATAGCGGACTCCCAGCGCATTGGCCAGGGCCTTCAGCCTCGGCTCGGAGAGATTGGTTCGGGTTCCTTGAAGGTAAAAGCCCAGGGTGGAATAGCCGATGTTCTCCTCGCTGGAAAGAGGCCTGAGGCGCTCAAAAAGCATCTTGCGGCTGATCTTTTGCTCTCTCATAACTGCTTTGATGCGGGAGCTGATCCCCTCCTCTGCCCCTTCGGAAGCTGTGCCGGTCTTCTCTTTCTCCTCCAGCAGAGATGACTGAGGCTCTGCCTGAGACTCCGCGTCACCATTCTTCAGCCACTCATAATCCACATCCAGGGCCCTGGCCAGAATGCGGACCTTATCGTCCGGGGGAACACTGCGTCCGGTCATGTAATGGCCGATGGAGGAGAGCCCCATGCTTCCCCCTTCAAGGTACGGCTTTACAAGTTTTAAAATACCGTTCTGACTGAGATTCCGCTCCCTGGCGATGGATTTCAGACGTGACGCAATCGTATCTTCCATCTCTCTACCTCTTTTGCTTCTTTGACCTTTTGAACCCAGCGCTGCCAAATGCGTGGGCGGCAAATACCCGCTCACGCATTTGGCTGAATCAGCAGGATCGCTGAAGCCCGCCGGACCTCCTGACTCTCCTCGAACAGTCCCGAGACCATCAGCTTTCCTTTCGGCAGTGCCTTTCCAAAACCCATAGCCAGATGGGATAAAGGGCTTTTTCACTTCTTTATTCGCTTCTTTATTCGCTTCCAGATTTTGTTTCTTTTTTGTCTTTTTTATCGCTTCTTCTATCTCTGCCTTCTTTTCTTCTTTCAGTTCAGTTCTGTCCGGCAGAAAAATCCGTTGAAAGTGCCGGGATCCGCGATCTGGTTCATGTCCTTCTCCAGGCTTCCCTGCCCCGGGCTGAGACTTGCCGGAGAGGAGGACGGAAAGGCACCAGAACAGCTGAACCGATGAAAGAGCAGAAAGTGAAAATCCGCGTGAGCACTTAGAGATACTTCCATTACTAATGCAAATATTTTTATTGATTATCCCTATTGTATTCTAAAATGGCCCAATCATCTGCGGTAATTCTACCATATGCCGAACAAGTTTGCCACTGAGCTTCACTCCATGCGGTCCAGGACGGCTTTTGAACGCTACTGCCTCGCTCAGCGACAAGTGCCCAAAGCGGACTGGACAGTTACGATCAAAGATCAGCTTATCGCGAAAAGAGATCATTTACAGCAATGGGAAGTGCTCAGCAATCTTCCTGGAAGTCTCATGACAGAAGCTCCCAGTCTCTCCCCCTGACAAAGGTCACGCATGAAAAGACAGGAAGCCTATTCGTTTAATCAACTTTACCAGCGAATTCCATAAGATTCAACAGTTTTCTCCCCATGCGTGAAAGAAAAGCGCTGTGATCCTGCAGAAAACAGACCCAGACTCCGACAGCTGCCAGCCCCGCCGGGAGAAAGCAGACCCATTCAAGACCAGCTGGCACAGCCAAGAGACCTGATATCTTGTCCAGCCGCAGGCGCCTCAAGGCATCTGGCCGGGCTGAGGCCCCTGGGCCCGCATGCAATGTGCACCCGGCCTTTGCTTTTAAGCTGTATGACATCGCTTTGTGGCAAGCGGCCAAAGCGGACTGGACAGCTTACATTTTTGCCGGGAGCCTGCCAGATTTGCCAGGTGTTTCACTGGTATATGCCCGCTCGCGAAAGATTTTAGCGCAGAGTCTCGTGCTCGCGGGAATAAGCAGATCAAAACAACTGCACCTTAAGATGGAAAGCCAGCCTCCGCATAATCAATTCAGTAGATATAGGGGATCAGCCGGTATTTCACTTTCTCCTGATACGCCGTATATCCTTCCAGCCCCTGACTCAGTACCTGTTCCTCATTCCGGATCCGCTTTGCGATGATGGGAAAATACAGAAGAAGGATCAGAAAAGAGATGACAGATCCCAGCACCAGCGGCATGGAAAGAAACAGCAAAAGCGTCACCATGTACATGGGGTGACGGACAATACTGTAAAGTCCGCTGTCAATCACCTTCTGATTTTCCTGCAGTTCCACCGTCCTGGAAAGAAAGGTGTTCTCCCGGAGCACTTCCGCGTACAGTGCGTAGGCAAAGAGAAAAACTCCCGCTGCGGCCCAGGAAACCCAGGCAGGCAGCAGGATCCATCCAAAGCGGCGGTTAAAGCCCGCGGTCAGAAAGGCGGCAAGAAACATCAGCGTCGAGAGCAGGATCACCATCTTCTGGTCATCTTCTTTCTCATCTATGCGCAGCCGCTTTCTTAAAAGATCCGGGTTTTTCCTCATCATCACGAGGCCGGCAAAGAACATCGGAATGAAGAGAATCCCAATCAGAAGCCAGGCCTGCCAAAAGTCCCATGTTCCGGCCGGCAGCATCAGTAAAAGGACAAACAGTAAAAGCCCGGCCAGGAAACGAGACATCCCCTTTATGAAAAGCCCTGTATCCATAAACCTTCCTCCTCTTCCATGGAAACGTCAGTCTGAGGGAATTGAGACATGGTAAGCTGTCCAGTCCGCTTTGGCCGCTTGTCGCTGAGCGAGGTCATGCAGCTCAAAAGCAAAGGCCGGGGACATATCGGGGAGCATTCGGATTTGCCAAAAGCGTGAGCGGTATATGTCCATCATACGCCATCCGCCTCTTTTTCAGACTGTCTGCTGAAGCTCCTGCCCACATATTTTCTGTAAACCCTGGAATCCTCTCCATTGATGTCTTTCATGATCCGATAAAAGCTGAACCCATACTTCTCATACAGGCCGCTCTCCATGGTCGATATGTAGACATAGTCGTTCCCGTTCCTGCCAGCCAGGTCAGACGCAGCCTGCAGAAGCTTCCCCGCATAGCGGCAGCCCCGTTTCTCCGGAAATGTATAGACAAAGCCAATCCAGGGGCTGAACCCGCTGCCGCGGATGTCATCCTCCTCCGCCAGCGTACAGAATGAGATGAGCTTTCCGTTCTCCTCCAGCATCAGTACGATTGTTGATTCCCCGCATAGTTTCTTCAGCATGTGATCCCGAAGGAGTTCATAGAGATACTGTCCCGCGGACCAGCTGCAGCTGGAAATCTCAGAAAGCCAGTGCTCCTGATTCTCACAGCCAAAGTACTCTTCAATCCGCATGCTGTCCCTCCAATCTACAGATTTCCACGTCAAACGGATGTCTGCTGCTTTCTGATTGAAAAAACTCTGCATCCATGCCTCAGCTGGCACTGTGATGCAGAGAACGCCAGGTACAGTCCCCCTCGGAGCAGCTGGACTCCTCCTGAGGATCTGGTGAGAGCTTTGAGAAGCGGGAGTATACCGGGAATCAGCAGGATTTGCCAGATGCTGGAGCGGTATATGCAGATTCTCCTGGCCGCGCGTATCGATACAGATCAAGGCAGGGGCAGATCAGCGATGCCAAAGTGGGAGCTGGCCTTCTGCGGCGATTGAAGGGCAGCCGTCCCGCTCAGGCGCGCAAGGACCCTTCTTTTCCCTGAGCGCAGCCAGAATGGTTCAGGGCAGCGATCCATTCAGCCAGCAAAGCATGATGGCTTCCTCATCCTTTTCTTCCAGAGTCTGGAAACCAGCTTTCTCATACATTTTCATAGCAAAATTTGCCTTCTGCACAGACAATGAGACTTTTTTATAGCCCTGCTCTCTCAGAAGATCCAGCATCTCCCGAAGAAGCCGGGTGCCAATCCCCCTTCCCCGGTATTCCTTCAGGAGGGAGATCGCAAGGGAGGGCGTGTGATCGTCCACATGCCCATAGTCTGGCATGATGCGCGACCACACCGCGCCGACTATGATTTCATCCTCTTCCGCGAGAAGACACAAGTCCGCTTTTCCGCTCCCAAACGCCTCATAGTAGATCCGAAGCTCCGGCTTCTCAATAATCTCCCGATTCGGCGGATCGACTCCCTCCGGGAGAAAGATCGCCTCATACAAAAAGACCTTCAAAAGATCCGTCTCATCCGGGTTGATCCTGCGAATGCGCATCTGTCTTCCATCCCTTTCTGCCCTGCCGATCCCTTTCTGATCTCTCTGTCTTTTTCTCTTTTCCGCTATCGCAAAGTCCTGCTTATTCTTCCAGCGTAATGGCCTTTATCGGACATTTCAATGCCGCAAACTGGGCCAGTTCCAAAGTGTCTTCCGTTACATCCGCGTAAACCTCCGCGGTCCAGTCGTCCGTCATGCGGAAGACCCTTCTGCAGGATCTGGCGCAGAAACCGCATCCGATACACAGCTCCTTTTTCACTGCTGCTCTCATCATCTTCCTCCTCCGGATTTCGTATTCCATTTCTCCCAGGCTCTTTTTCGATCTATCGGTCCTTAAGGGATCTCCCCCGAATGGACCCTTTCTGCATCAGAAGAGCCAGAGATTCTGATATCTACCCGCGAGCGTGAAAATCTGCGACAGAATTGGGGCGAGCGGGCATCTACCGGTGAAACACCTGGCGCATTCGAATGGGTCCCGGTATAGTCACAATGCCCGTCTGATCACTGTGTTGATCCTCTCTGGAAGAAAGCCTGCGGATTCTGCTGTCCTCATAGACCCCGCATTTGTCTCTGCCGCGGCCCACACCGGTTTTTTTCCAAGATCCAGAATCTCCTGGCACATCCTGAGGGCGGCCTTCGAGGCAAAGCCTCTCCTCCGGTAACAGGGATCCGTCTCCAGCCCAATATCAACCTCGGTACTGCTGACGGCGGCTGAAAATGCCAGCGCAGCGATCTCTTCCCCGTTCCGGATCACAAAGCCGAATCCCTTCTCAAGAAAAGACTCCCTGCTGTCCCATGAAAAGGAAGGAATGATTCTTCCATGGATTTTGTCAAAGTTTTCTTCCGAGATCCGTTCCATCGAAAAGGGCCAATCAAGCGTCCCCCGCTCCTTTGGGAGATTTTCAAAGCGAAACTCGACCCGTCTCTTCATCTCAAGTCCGCCCAGGTCCCTGTAGAAATCGACGAGCGCATCATCTTCCGTGATCAGCAGGAATCGTCTCTCCAGAGGCCTGATGAAAAAGTTCCGGTAAATCTCTTCAAGAAACGCCTGATCCATCCCACAGATCGAAGGCTGTGTCTGCTGCCAGCTCTCATGGACTCCCTTTCCGGACAGATAGGCAAAGCCGGAATAATGCCAGAAAAGAAGGCATCCCGACTGAGAGCGGAAGATATCCCCCTCCTGAAACCCTTCCGCAATGGACAAGGGATATACCTGATTTGCGGCGCAGTTTGCCGCTTCCTGTATGTATTTTCTCTTTTCCCTGGCACTGACCTTTTCCATTTGCTTTCTCCGGATTGGACTGAGCAGAAAAGTACCGGTAACTGTCCAGCCAGCTTTGCGCACTTTGCGCCGAGCATGCATACAGCTGTGAACGCGAGAATCTGCGACAAAACAGGCGCGAGCGGGCATATGCCGAATGCACTGGGCACATTCGAATGCTTCCCGGTAAAAGCATGCAGAGGCCGGGCCGGCAGGAAGACTGCTTCCCTCGATCTCTTATGGATCGGCAGGCTCTCCAGGCGTCTGATCAGATCCTCATCTCATACAGGCACTCTCTCCGCTCTTCAGGAGACTGCCTGTTATGCCTGCCGCCGTACTCATCTGTCTTCCTCATCCCAATCTTTTCCATGACCCTGCGCGAGGCAAGGTTCTCCGCGTCACAATGTGCAATGAAGTGCCGGATCCCCAGCTTTTCCTGTACCTGCTGGATGAGTCCCCTGGCTGCCTCCGCGCAGATCCCTCTGCCCCAGTATTCCTTCTTCAGCACCCAGCCGAACTCCACAGTGGAAGGATCTCCCTCAACCCTGCCAAAGCTGATTCCGCCGATGTGCTCATCCATCAGAATCGCGTACTCATAGAACTCCGGCTGTATCTTCCGCCATTCCTCCTCCGCCTCCTGGATGAACTGTCTCGTCTCTTCCAGCGACGCATTCGGAAGATGCATCATGTATCTGCTATTCTCAGGATCCGCGCTGTAGCTATGGGTGGAGAAAAGGTACTTCATCTCCATGGGCACAAGGCGGAGTCTCTCCGTCTCTATGCTGCCGATCCGGTCTGCTTCCCCATCTCCCTTCGGACAGATGGGCTTTTCCGCATGAGGAATGCTCTCTTTCTTCAGCCTTTCAGAATGCATGGATCCCTGTCCTCCTGATCGCTGATGCCCGCCCGCAGCAGGATGTCCTTTTCTTCCTCGGGGTCAGGCAGACCTTCAGGTATCAATCCGGATCAGCTTTGTCAGCTCCTTATTTCTGTAGGCGACATCTGTTCGGACGAAAAAGCCCTGTTTCTCCCAGAAGGCATTTCCCGCTTCATTTCTCCTGAAGACCAGCAGCGCAGCTTTGTTGATCCCTTCTTTTTTCAGTGCCCCGAGACTCAGCTCCAGAAGCCTGGACGCGATTCCCAATCTTCTATATTCCTCTGAGACAGACATATGGTAGATGTAGCCTCTGCGCCCGTCATGGCCGGCAAGGATCACCGCAAGCACTCTGCCATCATCCTCCGCGAGATAAGACATTCCTGGGTTCCGCCTGAGAAAGCGTGCAATCCCCTCCCTGGAGTCATCCAGATCATTAAAGCCCATGTTTTTGCAGGACATCCACAGGGCATAAACCTGATCATAATCCTCCAGGCTCATCGCCCGATAGCAGATGCTGTCCTTCTCGCAGGCCACGAGATCCATCTGATCCTTGATATGCCGAATCTCCCCTGTCTGATGATAGCCCAGCTTCTCATAGAAATGAAGGCAGCCTTTTTCCTGAAATATCGTATAAAGCCCCCAGTGACCAGGCCCATGGATCTTTTCCGCCTCCCGGACCGCCTCTGTCGCGTATCCCCGATTTCGGAAGGGTTCCATGATCCAGATGGGAGAGATCCGCTTTCTGCTTCCATCCTTCCTGTCAACAACCCGCATCGCCCCGACGATTTCCTGATCGACGCTGATCAGATAGTAGCTGCTGAAGGGCTCATGAAACCTTTGACAGAGCTTATCAAAAGACTCCGCACCGGGATTTGTGTCCGTATCCTGATACTTCTCCAAAAGGCCTGAGAAAGCCTCCTGCTGCATCTTCCAGATTTTCGGCATGTCCTCGATCACTGCCTTGACTAACGCTACACGCATGGCAAGTTCTCCTTCTATGGAACGATTTCAGCAGTCAGAATCAGGGGTGGGCATCCATGAAAAGCGCGTATGCATCATGGAATCCATCTTGTTTCATGCTTTGAACGATTTGTGCTGCGAAAAGCGGACTGGACAGTTCCTGTTTTCCTGCTCCAACATACCGCCTTCAATCTTTTAAGGGAAAATTTTTATATATTCGCAATATATCATTGCACATACCATGAGGAACTGGATGACAGTTTCATCCTCCGCCTGTCATTATAGCAAAATGGCGTATGGATGAAAATGAGCCTCAGCTCCGGAAAGCATCAGGTGAACATGGGACATCTGGAACGAATAGCCTGGTGAAAAAAAACATGATAACAGGCATCAAGCGCCCATAAAGAAGCATGAAAGCAGTCTGCCTGCCATCGGGATTTCTCTCTGACCAGGCCAGGGAAGCCCCTCATCTCACCAGATCAAAGGTGTACAGCTCCGCGATCCGGGGCTGCGGATCCCCCGGATTCCCCCAATTCTCCAGTTTCGTCAGGCGATGTTCAAAGCCATTTCTGAGAAGCAGCCGGGAGGATGCCTGGTTTTCAGGGATGACGTGCGCTGTAACCATCTGAATGGCGGTATGATCCCGGAGATACTGAAGCATGGCGCTTACGCAGTTTCCGGCGATTCCCCTCCCCCAGTAGGCCTCCATGAGGCGGTATCCGATGGAGATCACACTGCCGCATGGTTTATAGTCATAAAACTCTCCCAGGCCTGTCAGAAGTTCCGGGGCTGCTTTCTCATAGATCCCGAGGACCCATTGCCGATCCCGCTCCAGATCCAGCGCCTGAATTCTCCGAAAAGCCGTCTCCGGAGCCCCCTGAAGTTCCGGCAGATAGCTGGGTTCATAGCGGTAAATTCGTTTCGACTGCCGCATCCTCTGGAAGGCGTCAAAATCCGTCTCCTCCAGAGGATGCATCATAATCCTGTCATTTTCGATCATCATGGCCGACATGTCCCTCTGCCATCACCGTCCCTTTCATCTTTCCGATCAAATCTGTCCTGTTTCAGGCGCTCCTCTCCTTGGCAGGGCACAGCCCCAGACCCATGCATCAGGGGGATCTCAGAAATCCTTCCTTTTCCCAGACAACGCTTTCGCACAGATTGAATGCGGCAAAGCGCCGGAGGGACCGCTCCAGGGCGGACTCCAGGGCCTTGCTTTTCCGCACATCCTCCTCAAGCCAGAGCTTTCGGATGGTAAGAATCCCTTCTCCGGCATCCGCCGCCATTTCGATCCTGCCAATCAGCTTTTCCCCGTAGAGGATGGGAAGCACATAGCAACCGTACTTCCTTTTCTCCTTTGGCGTGTAGATCTCCCAGGAGTAGTGAAATCCAAAGAGAGCCGCAATCAGTTTCCTGTCCCACAGCATCGGGTCGAGCGGCGCCAAAAACTCCAGCCTTTTCCGGAACTTCTGATCTCCCCGGATGACTTCCTGAAGGAGCGGGGCATCCTCAGCGCGCATGTAAAGGGGAGACTTGATCCCCTGGCCCTGCCTTCCCCGATCTCCCTTGGTGCTTCCATGACAGCCTTCTATGAAAATCTCCTGAATGCTGCCTTCCTCCATGAGCTTTCGAAAGGCCTCCTCCCGCTCCTCATTGTTCATCCCGATGCCAAGGAACGCGTCCGATTTCCTGTTCCAGAGAAGCCCAACCGCGCCGATTCTCCTGAGAACGCGCCATCTGATCCATTCCGCCGATGTCCGGCAGGGATTCTCCCGCTGCAGGATTTCCGGCGCGATGTATTTCTCCGCCAGATCATAAAACTTCCTGCTCCCGTTTTTGTGATGAATCAGAAGAACCCCATCAGTGTAAAGCTGCTCCAGGACCGACCTTGCTGCCTTTGACTCCTTCTCCCAGTTCCCGCTCCAATGCATGGAAGAATGCCAGAAAACCGTCCCCTCGATGGGCAGATTCCTGCTGCTGACAGGCCCATTCTCCCTGATATAAGCCTCCGCAGCCTTCGAAAGCTCCGGGATGCGGGCAAAGGTCTTCCCCAGCGCCCTGCTTTTCTCCCGGCAGGGAGAAAAGTATGGCCAGTCCTCCACCGGCCAGATGGACAGTTCCTTGTCGCAGTAGTCCACCAGGGCACGATCCCTGTAAAGCAGATCCTCCAGCATCTGTTTTCTGAAGCCCTTGACCCGGGACTCCAGGGTCAGCTCGGCATTCCTGCCGCAGACATCCACCGGGTCAAACTGAATGCATCCGGCCTGCCGTATATAGGCCAGGGCGCCTTCTTTCCCCCGAAATCGGTAGTCTCCGAGAAGCCCCTGCTTCATCAGAATAAACCGCCTCGCCTGCTCCATTGTAAGGCCGGTCATGCTTCATCCTCCCCTGTATCTGTCCCTGCTCCTCTATTCCCCTCAGATCTCAGGACACTCAAAAAGAGAATCACGCGGCAGGGCACGGTGATTCTCTGGTTTCAACGAAAGCCGAAATAAGAGGAGGAATTGATACGGAATTGATACGGAATTAATACGGAATCAATATTGTCCAGTCCGCTTTGCGCACTTGCTGCGCATAGCGTGAAAATTGAAACACAAGCAAATCTGCCCCAGGCAGCTATGACTGCTGGCATCTGGCAGAATGGAAAGCTATGTGAATCCTTTCTGGACTTATACGATCACTCCCGCTTCAGATCCTCCAGGATATCCTCCGCCTCCGACAGGTTCTCCTGCAGGCAGAAGAGGATGTGCTCATCTCCGTTCGTGCCAAGACAGCGATAGGATGCCTTCAGATAGTCGCCGCTGCCAGGGACACGGATCACACAGGAAGCGCTGCCACTCTCCACCGCTTTGTCCAGTGTCCTCTTCAGCTTTGCGCTCTCCTCTGCTTCCAGCGTCTCGAGCATGTGGTCGGTATTCCAGGCGATCAGGGACTTCTGGCTATTCAGCTCCCGGTTGGACATGACGACCTCCAGATGCTTCCCATCATAGGAGTTGATGCAGGCCCCTCCAATGCAATAGTTAAAGAGATAGAAACTCAGGCTGTTTTCATCCAGAAGCTCGTGAGTATTGAGCCTTTCTGAGGGCGCCGGCTCCAGATCCTCCAGACTGATCCGATCCGCTTTCAGATGCTCCCTGAATTCTTTCTCAGGGATTGGTTTGGAGTAGAAATAGCCCTGCAGATGCGTGCAGCTGAGTCCATCCAGAAGGTCTGCCTGCAGCTTGGTCTCCACTCCCTCCGCGATCACGCCGAGATCCATCGCTTTGGCCATGCGGACAATATAGCGGATGATGCTGTGCCCCTTGTCCCTGTCCCCGGAATCTGTCAGAAACTTAAGGTCCAGCTTGATCACGTCCACCGGCATCTCTTTGAGCATGTTCAGGGAGGAATAGCCACTCCCGAAGTCATCCATCTCGACAATAAAGCCGTATTCCTGAAGCTTCTTCACGGTCCGGATGAGCAGATCCGGATTGTCTATGTAGGCCGACTCCGTGATCTCAACTCTCAGCTGATCGATGTCCAGGCTGTACCTGTCCCTCAGGTCCCGGAGAATCCCCGGGATATCCCGCTCCTCACGGATGTCCTTTCTCGCGACATTGACCGAGACGGACATATGAACGCCCAGCTCATCTTCCCAGCTCCTCAGATCCTGGCAGACCTTCTCCCAGACATAACTGTCCAGCTCAAAGATCTGGCCGGTCTGCTCCAGCACTTCAACAAACTCCATCGGAGATACCCATCCGAGCTCCGGATGCTTCCATCGGCACAAAGCCTCGGCTCCGATCATCTTCTCCGTGTGGGAATTCACCTGAGGCTGATACCAGACCTCAATCTCTCCGCTGTTGATCGCCGTGGTCAGGTGGGCGGACAGCTGCGCCGCACGGCTGTTCCGCTCCCACTGGTGTTGATTGTAGAAGGCATAGGCCTGATGTCTGTTTTTGCCAAGCGTATTCAGGGCGATTCTGGCGCAGTCCAGCATGTGATCGACATCCGGGTGTTCATAATCCCTGGGGGAGAGGACATAGATCCCAGACTCTATCTGAACCTCGAAATAGTTGCCCTGATTGATGAAGTAGTTTTTCACAGGACGGATCACAAGCTCCTCGTCCTGACGAAGCTGATCTTCCCCTCCTCCCCGCCTCAGAACCACGAAACGGTCCGCAGAGATTCTGCCGAAAGCCTCATCATCCGAGCACATCTTCATGGAGACACTGGCCCAGTATTTCAAAAGCTGGTCTCCCACCGCCATCCCAAAGCGTTCGTTGATGAATTTAAAATTTCGGATGTTGCTGTAGGAAAGAATGTAGGAGACATCCGGGTGCCGCTCCAAAAGCTCCACCACCCGTTTCTTAAAGCCATACTGATTCAGGGCTCCTGTCAGCTGGTCCTGGTGAACCAGGGACCGGATCATCTCCTCGTTCTGCTCATGAAGAACAAACATCCGATAATTGGCCGCCGACCCATACACCGAAATCACACAGATGATGAAGATGACGATCGCGTAGGTGATAATCAGATTCCCTGTGACAAGCCGGTAGAGGGTGAACAGAAAGCCCGTCGTCGCCATGATCAGGAGGGATGGGAGTGGTTTCAGATAAAACACGATATAGACTGCCGCCATGGGCAGATAGAAGGGGACAATCCCGGAATCCACGACCTGAAAATAGCTTCCGTGCAGAAGGATGATAAAGCAGAAGAGATAGGTCCCATAGGTAAAAATCTGATGCTCCCGCTTTTTCAGAAAACGCCTTGCCTGAAAAAAGAAGATCACGGAAAGCGCCAGAGTCAGAAGATAGACCACGTTGTCAACAACAGGCCAGGGAGAGGTGTTCTTTGACAGGCCCAGCGCGCGCATGACAAAGACAAAGCTGTCAACCAGCGCGACCAGCGGGGCGATCACAAGCGCACGTCTTGCGTTCGCCTCATTGATATGGGCCAGCGTCTCAAACGGGGCTTTGACGGTAAAGAGGTTTCGGATTCCCTGAATCAGGTCCATCTGAGGCTCCTTTATCACTGGAAGACGCGATCTTCCAAACCAGGCTCGGGTCCCGCGCCAGCTCTCAAAGCGCTGCATCGTCCAGGCTGCCAGATGAGGGGACGCATAAGAGCTTCAGCTCAGACTGGCATGGGAGATTCCGGACAGAGGGCAGGGGGTCAGAAGAACTTCGTCTGTTGTCTATGCCAATTCCTTTTTTAATGAAAGCCCCGCATTTTGTCAACCGGAATTCAGAGAAAAAATAAAGCCTGGAAGAAAACTGATAAAAGCTGAAAAAAGCTGGACAGAAGCCTGCGACTTGACAGCTGCAAAATCCGCATCTGGCAGGTCCGGACTGGCAGCTGCCAGCTGGAGAACGCTCCGGGCCGCGCGCGGGTATAGAAAAAGACGGGCCGGCCATTTTCCGCCCCGCCTCGAT
>CADBUA010000335.1 GCA_902797665.1 uncultured Lachnospiraceae bacterium
GCCATGTTTTTTCTTTAAATACTTCACTTTCTGCGCACATTTTTTGCCTCCCTTATCCCTTATCCCCCTTCTCTCTCAATCCTCCTCTTCCTTCTTTTGTCTCACTCTCCACGTCCCGCTCTTCTCTCCTCTCTCTTCACTCTCCACTCTTCAGCCTTCCTCCACGCTTTCTTCCCTCCTCCCTTTCCTCTGACCGGAAGGCCGTATCAACAGCATCGTGAAGTTCAGGACCGACAGAAAGTCCATGCTGAGGTAGGCCCCGGTGCTGAGCAGGATCCCGCTGAGGCTGACATAGAGCAGAAGCGACATTGTGTCCCGCCGGATGGACCTGACAGCTTCCAGGACAAAAACACAGGCCGGAAACAGTGCGGAGAGTCCAAAGTTCACGATCAGCTCATAGAAAGCGTTATTGGCCCGCTCGGAGATGCCAGTGGAAATCACCCCCACCTGATCGACCTCTCCGGACTGGCCGATCCCCCGCCCGAAAAGGGGATAGCGCTCCAGGGTCTTTTCCGCGTAGAGCTTTGAAAGGGTCAGGCGCTCATAGCCGGAGGTCCCCTCTCTGCCGGCTTCTGAACGTGCTCTCATGAGTGGCTGAAGCACTGGGGTGAAGCACCAGAGAAGGAGCAGAATCGTGGGGACGATCAGCCCCTGGAGAAGGATCTTTCTCTTTTTTCCACGGAGAATAAAGAAAAGAGTCAAAAGAGCCAGCATCTGGAACATTCCGCTGGCGCTGATCGAAACCAGCATGGCAAAGATGCTGAGAAAAAGGCAGAGCCGCCAGATACCTGGGCTCAGGATCCTCTCCTCCTCCACATAAAAGAGAACGGAAAGCTCATTGGAGACCATCCAGCCAAGAACCGAGGGTTCATGAAAGATCGAGAATGCCCGGTAGAGTCCTCCCTTCTGGCTCACAAATGCGGGGATCCTCTGAAAAGGCCCAAATACATGTGCCAGAAACAACACTCCGGCAGTATTCATCAGAAGAAACTGACAGATGGCCAGAAGTTCCGTCCCTGATGCCAGGAAGAAGAAAAGCCGGATCATCTTTCTCCTCTCCAGATCGGAAATCCCCTTCCGGATGATGCGGAAAGCCAGGCCCAGGTAGAGGACTGAGAGCGCCCAGACCGCATAGGACTTGACCCACTCCCGGAGATCTCCAATCCGGTAGAGAGGCAGTGCCGGAAGGGCCAGAAAGAAGAGTATCCAGGGCAGAGATTTCCGGGAGACCTTTCCCCTGGAAGATCTCAGGGAGATTGGGACAGCCCCCGCAAAGACGAGGTGGGAAAGCATGAGAGGTGCTCCGAGGATGCTGCAGAGCTGAAAGTTCTCGAGATAGATCGAGGCCACCATGCAAAAGTGCAGAATTCCCAGAATACGCTTCTCTCCTTTCCCTCCCCGAATCTCCTGATTTTCTTCCACAGCAAATCCTCCTTCCAGCCTTTCTCTCTTTTTTTATTCTCTTCTAGTCTCGTTTGATCTCTTCTAATCTCTATTACTCTCTTCCAATCTCTTCCATGCTCTTCTCAGGCCTCTCCCGGGCTCTCTCTTCCTGTTCCTTCCTCAGTGCCGCTGCGCCATCTCACAGGGAGCGGACAAAAGTCCAGATCTTCTCCGCGGCTTCTCTCGGGCTTTTCTCTTCCCGTATGAACCTCTGGGCCGCTCTTCCTCTTCTCAGACATGCCTCCCGGGAGAGCGATAAGGCTTTCAGAATCGCGCTGGAAAGCGCCTCCGGCGTTTCCCGCTCCGCCAGATACAGATAAGGGAAATAGTCCTCCGGGATCCCTCCAATCCGAAAGGACACAACCGGTGTCCCTGAGAGCAGGTACTCAAAGAGCTTGGAGGGAAAGCTGAAATCCGATAAGGGATTTGAGGGCAGGCGGGGATTGACGAGAACATCCGCCTCCTCTTCCATCTGAAGGACCAGATCCCGGTTCTCAAGAAGGCCCAGAAAACGGATCCGTCTGTCCTTTTCTTCCCGCTCCTTTACAATCTCCATAAGCCTCCCCGACCCGGTCACCCAGAGCTGAAGCTCTGGATCCTCGATCAGGGAGAAGGCGTCCAGAAGGATCCGAATCCCATAAGCTTCATCCAGCTTTCCGCTGTACCCTATTTTCCGCATAACAACCCTCCATTCTGATCCACTTCCCATCGGGCAGATTCAACGCTTCCGCCATCCGGGAACTGAATAAGACATACCCGTCAAAGGCCGGAAGCATCCGGGAGATCCAGACAAAGTCCATCTTCTTCAGGAGCTTTTTGATTCGTCCAGCCTCAGGATCCATAAAGCCGGGCAGGTCCGTGACAATCAGGATCAGCTTTGCCTGCCTGAGATGGCGCTTCAGCCAGAGTCCGGCTGCCATCGGTCCTGAGCGCATGGAGTACACGTAGAGAACTGCCGGATCCTCCTCCCTTCCCTGATCTCTCCATTTTTTCGCGGCCCGAAGCAGAGACCATCCGGCAAAGAGACGGTTCCCCCAGGTCAGATTCAAAAAGGGAACGGAGACATCAGAAGCGCCTGCTCTGTGCTGCCAGATAGTCTCCTCGATCCATGCCTCAGGGTACGCTGGGAAGGGGGAGACGATACTGGCCGAGATCGAGTCGAAGACAAGACCGGAGGTTTCCTCCAGACCTTTCATCAGGTTCTCCTGCATCAGCTGGGCCGACACGATGCCATATCCAAGGCGGAGCTTCCGCTGAAACTCCGAGGGCTCCTCCAGGCTTCCGATCCAGAGGGCCCGCTTCAGCTCCCCCATCTTTCTTCTCTTTTCCATCTTCTTGATCCTCTTGATTTCCTTCTGTCTGTCCAGTCGCAGGCTCCTGCAGGCATTCGGCCGGGCTGAGGCTTCTACGCCCGCATTCAATGTGCGTCCGGCCTTTGCTTTTGAAATGTACGGCCTCGCTTTGCGCAGCAAGTGCGCAAAGCGGACTGGACAGTTACCATTTTTCTACTTTCTCCTTCTCCGTGTTTTCACCTTGCCCATCGGGATGACCCCCAGGCAGCAAAGCCCCGGGATCCGGTCAAAGTCCTCCGGTGTCCTGACTGTGTCGTCACAGACATAGACCGCCGCCAGAAGAAAGACCGCCCCAAAAGCGCCGCCGAGGATCCCCAGGAGGCTGTTGTAGAGAATCCTGGGACTGCATGGGTCATCCGGCAGGTTCGCCTCGTCGATGACGATGACCATATCCATGCCGGTGACCTCCCGCATGTGTTCGCTGGAGACCTCCCGCACCGCCCCTGCGAGATCTCTCGCCTGAGATGGGGAGGAAGCGGTGACCGAGAGTACGATCAGCCGGGAGGGCTCCTCACTGCTCACTGAGGTCCTGGCGTAGAGGTCCTCATATCGTTTTCCCTGCCCGGCCCCCTGTCCGGTTCTCATCAGGGCTTCCTCCAGGACAGACCGGCTCTTTGCCAGCTCGCAGAAGTCTTCCGTCAGGGCTGTCCAGGTCTGGACCTGGGAATAGGTCAGCCTCTCCTCGGAAATCCCGCCTGCGGGATGGATGTAAACCCGGGTGCTGGAGCAGTAACTAGGCTCCAGGAAAAAGACATTGATGAAAAAGACCACGCTCCCGATGAAAAGTCCGGAGAGGAGAATGAGCCGGAGCTGGCGGAAGAGATGTCCGAGAAGTTCCGGGATGCTGACTTCCTCTTCCCAGGGAGTCCGGATCTTTTCATGCTGTGTATACATCCCGCATTGTCTCCATATATCGCATCACAGACTGCTCCTTCCGATACTCCCGCTCCATCGCTCTTCTTCCCCGCCTGCCCATCTCCCTGAGTTCCCGGTCTGTGGCGGTCCGGAAGAACCAGCGGATCAGCCGGGCTATCGCCCTGCTGTCGCCAGGGCTGACGCACTTGCCCGAGCGCGTTCTCTCAATGATCTTCCGTGCGTCAGATCCGGGATTCATGATCCCGAGGACCGGCTTTCCTGCCGCCAGGATCCCGAAAATCTTGCTGGGAACCGAGATCCCGGTCATGCCAGGCGCGCTTGGGCACAGGTGGACATCGGCAGCACTCAGGCTCACCGAGAGATCCTCCTTCTTCTGGTAGGGCAGGAAGACCACGTTTTTCATATGGTTCCTGCGGACATAGTCCCGCATCCAGGCTTCTTTCGCCCCGGCGCCGATGAAGAGAAACTTCACCGGACGACCATCTCTTGCCCGCTCTTCCGGAAACATCCGGATCACCTCCAGGAGGGAGGCAAGGCCGTAGTAGAGGCCGAGGTTCCCACTGTAGGCAAAGACGAAACAGCCCTCAAGATGTGCCTCCCGGAGGAAGGCTTTCCTGCGGGAATCTTCCCGCTCTATGGGTCTGATCCGCTCATCCGCCCAGTTGTGGATGACGGTGACGGGGGTTGTGACCTTCCGCTTTCGAATGGTCTCCAGCTGCTCGTCCCCTGCCAGAATGATGCGGTCAGCAGAGCGGAGAGATTGGTTGTCCAGACACCTCATAAGGCGCAGGAGGTGTTTTCCCCCGCATCCGATGGCCAGTGCCTGCTCAGGGTTGATGTCCTGAATGTCGTAGATCATCGGACAGTTCAGTCTCCTCCGGGCCATCACCCCCAGCATGCCGCCGAGAATCGGCGGTTCTGAGAAGGCCAGGACCAGATCAAAATCCCCCAGTTTCCCGGTCATCCAGCTCGCCTTCAGGAAGTAGGAGAGAATCCCCAGAACCCGTTTTGCCTTCCGGCTCTTGTCATAGATCGGGACCGGGAGGCGCAGGACTTTCACACCGGAAGGGGACTCCGAAAGCATCAGCATCTTCCTCGTATTTCCACTCACAGATGCGCAGACCACAGTCAGGTCGACCTCGCAGGTCTTCTGAAGGCTATCCGAAAGATCCTGCAAAAGCTGCCCCTCCGATCCGGCATCCGGTGGGAAATTCATGCAGTAGATCAGGACTTTTATCACGCTCAAATGTTCTCCTTTCGTAAGACGACTCGAAAAGCGGAGAGAAGAATCTTTACATCCATCCATGCGCTGAAGTGATCGACGTAGGCAAGGTCCATCTGCATCCACTCCGAAAAGGGAATCTCTTCCTTGCCAGGGCAGCACTGCCAGGTGCAGACAAGCCCCGGCAGGACGGAGAGCCTCCGGCTCTCCTCCCTGCTGCAGCCTGCCTGCTCCCGAAGGAGCAGGGGCCTGGGGCCTACGATGCTCATCTCCCCGCGGAGGATGTTCACAAGCTGCGGGAGCTCATCGATCCCGGATCTTCTCATCCAGTTCCCAGTGCGCGTCACCCGCGGGTCATCCCGCATCTTGAAGGCAGGTCCATCCTGGATGCTTCTGGCTCTGAGCTCCTCCTGCATCTGCTCAGCCCCTCTGACCATGGAGCGGAACTTCCACATGCGGAAAGGTTTTCCGTCCTTTCCAGCCCGCTCCTGAGCGATCAGAACCGGTCTTCCGTCCTCCCAGAAGATCAGGATGGCTGTGAC
>CADBUA010000336.1 GCA_902797665.1 uncultured Lachnospiraceae bacterium
CCTGCTCTGATGCGCGTTCTTTATCTCCATGCCACAGAGAGCCCATCAGATCATTGATCCTGCTCTGATCAGCCACTGCTTTTTGAAAGATCAACTGTATTTCACGGTCAGGAATACGGCAACTGTTCAGTCCGCTTTGACCGCTTGTCGCCGTGAGGGGTCATACAGTTCAAAAGCAAAGGCCGGGCTCACTTTTAATTTATTCTTTTGCGCGGCGCAGCCACATAACGAATGGCGTCCCAAGGGCAGTCAATATCCGTACTCCCAAACACATAGCAATCATACCAGATCCAGATCCTGATCAGATCCAGATGCTCTTCCAGATCATAGGTACCTGTCCCGCCGCAAGCGCCTGGGAGGTACGAGGCCGGGCGCAGGCTCCTGCCGTCGCATTCAATATGCGCCCAGCCTTTGCTTTTTGAAATGCATAACCTCGCTTTGCGCAGCGAGTGCGCAAAGCGGACTGGACAGTTACGATCATAGTACATAAGCGAGGAGCCAATTTCTTCTTTCGCATAGCCAAAGCACACTCTGAGAAGTCCTCGTCCAGGACAGAGCAGGACGCGAAACTGTTCACTCCCGTAAAATATGCTTTCCTGGGGGTTCGAAGGCAGCCTGTCACAGCTGCAGACTTCAGATACTGATTGGTTTTCAGGGAAGTGCTCATGGAGTCTCATATATCTTCTTCCTCTGCTGCCTGTGCCTTCCGCTTTGAAAAGAGCAGCAGATCCTCCTGGTCAGTCTGTTCTCTCTTCTCTTCAATCAGGGGATTCAGCTTCTTGCAGAAATCAGCAATGGTCGTTTTATACCGGGATCCATTTGAATCTGCCAGGTGTTTCACCGGTATATGCCCGCTTGCGCCAATTTCGTCGCAGATTCTCACGCTCGCGGGTATATACCCGGCGCCAGGAGAATCTGCCAGCTATCGGCCCTGGTAAACAGGTCGTGGCTGACTTCAAAGCTTCGTCCTTTGACATCTTTCAGGGAAATCAGAATGGTCGGATACTGTTGCACCCATTCCTTGCAAAACGCATGATGTCGTCTCTGGACAGCAGGCAGGCCTTCAAAAGCCGTGTTGCCTTCATGCCGAAGGTCGAAAAAGCGCTCCATCATGCTTGTCGTGAGCGACTTAGCAAAACGGCGCGGTCACGTAAAGAACGTCACCTCGTTCGAAGTTTCTCTACGAGTTCACAGATTCGTTCCGCTTTTCAATACGTACCCGCTGTTCTCGATCAGTTTATCGAAAATATCGGTAGCAGGCCATATTCTTTTCAACACATTCATCGGCCTCCTTTCAAAAACGCTAAAACAGGATGGAACGAATCCACCCAGTGTAAGTCGAGGCGGCCAGCAACGGTCCGGAGACATTCTGCGGCGGTTTTCCGCCATTTCACGACGCCGCACGAATCTCGAGGATCTTTCCGCTAGAATGCTTCATGAGACTGGGAGATTTCGGATCCCCCACAAAAAAGAAAAAAAGACTGTAACTGTCCAGTCCGGCTTTGCCGCTTGCCGCCGGGCGATGTCATACAGCACAAAAGCAAAGACCAGACCTACATTGAATGCGACGACAGGAGCCTGCGCCTGGCCTTGTACCTGGAAAGGAGCTTACGACTGAACAGCTGCAAAAGATTCCGCAATGAAGATGGTGTGAGAAATTTAGGATAGTCTATATGTAAGCAATAATGAGATACATGATTTTATCATATCATCATATAACAGTAAGTGAAACAAAATGATTTATACCCGCGAGCGTGAGAATTCGCGACGAAATAGGCGCGGGCGGGCATATACCGGTGAAACACCTGGCAGACTCAAATGGTTCCCGGTATAAATCGTGTTGAATTAAAGGAGATAAAGATGCGGAGAATCGATTTCAACAGCGGATGGACCGTAAGAAGTCTCGCCCGTCCGGAGGAAATCTGTGAAGTGACCCTTCCCCATGACGCGATGATCAGTGAACCGAGAAGCGCGGCGAGTGTCGCGGAGGGAAACATCGGCTGGTTTGTGGGTGGAGATTACGTATATGATAAGACCTTTCAGGTCCCGGAATCATCCCGGGGGAAAAAGCTGATTCTGGAGTTTGAATCGGTTTACCACAATGCTGAACTGCTTTTGAACGGGGAAAAGATCGGCCAGAGGCCTTATGGCTACACAAACTTCTATGTAGACCTTTCAAAACGCTTGAAGTTTGGGGAGGAAAACACTCTCACCGTCATCGCCCACAATGCCGATCAGCCCAACAGCCGCTGGTATCCGGGCACCGGGATCTTCCGGCCGGTCTGGCTCTTCGAAGGGGATGAGAAATATATCCCGGTAAATGGTGTCAGAATCCGGACCCTGAGCATCCCTGAAAAGGGGGAGGGGAAAGGGAGCGCGAAGATTGAGATCACGGTCCGGACCTCCATCCCCGGGGAGTATTCGGTGGAGATCCTGAATGCTGCCGGCAGTGGAAAGAAGTCTGTCTCATACAGCGGACTCACAGGAGCAGGAAAAGCGAAAAAGAAGGATCTGAGAAGCGAAGCTTTGGGAAGCGTTCTCTCTTCGGAGGATTACGATGCCTCAGGGGAGTATGGGGCGGAAGAAAGGTTTGAACTGGAGATCCCATCGCCTCAGCTCTGGAGTGTGGAAGCCCCGAATCTCTACACCTGCCGCGTGACTTTTGGGGAAGATCAGGTCCAGGAGACCTTCGGCATCCGAACCCTGAGCTGGGGCCCGGAGATGGGGCTTACGCTCAACGGGGAGCGGGTGATCCTCAGGGGAGCCTGCATTCACCACGACAATGGGCTTCTTGGCGCCTGCGCTTTCCCGGAGGCGGAGGAGCGACGGGTACGGATTCTCAAGGAGAACGGCTACAACGCCATCCGCTCGGCCCACAACCCCTGCTCCAAGGCACTGCTTGACGCCTGCGATAAACTGGGTGTTCTCATGATGGATGAATATGTGGACTGCTGGTACATTCACAAGACCAGGTACGACTATGTAAACCATCTGAAGAACTGGTGGCAGGCGGACCTTCGTGAGATGGTGGATAAGGACTACAATCATCCCTCTGTCATCATGTATTCCACCGGGAATGAGGTTTCCGAAACCGCCCAGGAGAAGGGCATCGCTTTCACAAAGGAGATGACGGATTACCTGCACCAACTCGACAACAGCAGACCCGTCACCTGCGGCGTCAACATCTTCTTTAACTTTCTATCCTCCATCGGCCTTGGGGTCTACTCTGACGACAAGGCTGAGAAGTCCGGATCGGAGGGTGAGAAAAAGGCCCAGGAGCTTAAGGATGGAAAGCCGGTCAAAAAGAAGAGCGTGGGCTCGGAATTCTACAACACCCTGGCAAATGTCCTGGGGAGCTGGTTTATGAAGACCGGCGCGACGCTGCCCATGTGCGACTGGAGAACCAGAGACGCTTACGGAAACATGGACATTGCCGGCTATAATTATGGAATTTTCCGATACAGGCATGACCTGAAAAAATATCCTGAGCGCCTGATTCTGGGCTCTGAGACCTTCTGTTTCGATGCGTTTGATTTCTGGGAGATTGCCCGGGATAATCCCCGCGTGATCGGCGACTTCGTCTGGGTCGGCATAGACTACATTGGAGAATGCGCTTTGGGTGGGGCTGAGTACAAGGAGTACAGGGACTTTCCCGGGGCTCTGGCGATGACCGGGGGAGGCGGCTGCATCAACCTCTGTGGCAAGAGGAGAGCAGAGGGAGCCTACACTTTGGTGGCACTGGAGCAGGAGAAGGGACCTCTGATCGCGGTAAGTCCTGTCTTCGAGGACGAAAAGCTGACGCTCTCCGGCTGGCAGATGACCAAGGCCATCGAGAGCTGGTCCTTCCGGGGCTGCCGGGGGAAGATGGCGGAGGTGGAGGTCTATGCCCGGGGAGATTCTGTGGAGCTTTTTCTGAACGGAAAGCCTGTGGGGACAAAGAAGCTGAAAAAAGCAAAGGCGATCTTCAAGGTCCCCTACGCGGACGGAACCCTGACTGCTGTCTCAAAGGACAGGGCGAATCAGGTCATCGGAAGATACTCCCTGAAAACCGCGGGCCGGGAGACTGTCCTCTCGGTAAAGCCGGAGAGCCGGAAAGCCGAGCCTGGGCGCCTGATTTATGTCCCCATCTCCTACACGGACAAGGAGGGCATCTGGAAGCCCATGGAGAAGCATAAGGTCCGTGTTCTGGTGGAGAACGGGACCCTGGCAGCTCTTGGCAGCGCCAACCCCTACGTAGGGGGCAATTATAATCAGCCGGAAGTCTCCACCTACTTTGGCGAAGCAATGGCAATTGTACGCGCAGGCAGGCCTGACAAAGGCCCGGTGAAGATCACGGTCAGGGACGAAGAGGGGGAGAAGACGGTGAAGATTCCCTTCTGAGCCAGGGGAGCGCAGGAAAACCCAGGGACAGGAATCGGCGGAGACAGATGAGCGAGAATAAATTCGGAAGAGACAAAAGAAACAAAAGAGATAAAAGAAACGAAAGAGACAAAATAAAGCAGATATATCTTGGGGTGTGAATATTTTTTGCAATAAATGGCCTGTCTGTCCAGCCGCAGGCGCCTTACAGGTACGCAAAGCTGACTGGACAGTTACAAAATGGCTACAGTTCAGAAAAGACTCATTTGCTGCTGCTGTGCTCAGCACTGGCAGCAGCCTGCCCAGGATTCACATTCTCGTATCTTTCGGGACTCTTTTTTCTCTATTTTGGGGACTTCAAAGACGCTTCGTCCTCCACTTTCGATGGGGCTCACAGACGCGTGAAGATGCCTGACTTTAGTCATATAGCGGGAAGCATTCGAATCTGCCAGGTGTTTCACCGCTATATGCCCGCTCGCGCCAATCCTGTCGCAAAGTCTCACCCTCGCGGGTATAAACTGGAGCGAG
>CADBUA010000337.1 GCA_902797665.1 uncultured Lachnospiraceae bacterium
AGATTCATTCCGCTCCAGAAAGCCGCCCCTTTTGCTGTACCAGACGGGCTTTCCCCCGGAAAGGAGGCATTTCTCCCCCCTGCATGGTCCGTCCACCACTGTCAGGGACAGGTTCTTCTGGTTGGGATTCAGTTCCTCCATCTGCCGCAGATACTCCTTCATCGATCTCCTTCCCGCCTGTTTTCTTTCCAGCGCTTCCTGCTTTGCGGCTTCTCCACTTCTGATCAGGCGCTTTTTTGACTGTCCAGCCGCAGGCTCCTGCATGCATTCGGCCAGAGCGGACCGGACAGTTCCCTCTGATTTTCTTTTAGGCTTCTACGGCCTCAGATGCTAAAATCCGGCAGCGGGGCAATACTCCTCTCCAGGATGCCGTTTACTTCCGCAATCACTGTCCCATAATTGCTGATCGCGACCCCCTGAGCATACGCCCGCTCATTGCGGGAGGAAACTTCCTTCTCCGTAAGCATGCAGGCGCCGCAGTGAATGATCAGGGCATATTTCGAAAGATCCTCCGGAAAGCTATTCCCCGATGAGAATTCAAAGCTGAGCTCCTTTCCAGAGTAGGCCCGGATCCATTTCGGGAGCTTTTCCGTTCCGATATCCCCACACTGACGGTGATGCGTACAGCCTTCTGAGATGAGGATGATGTCCCCGTCCCGGAGACTTCTCAGGGCGGCGATCCCCTGAAGCTGCTGCCTTAACGCCCCTTTATAGCGAGCCATCAGAATGGAAAAGGAGGTCAGGGGAATCTCTTTCGGTACGATGCGGGAGACCTCCCTGAAGGCCTGGCTGTCCGTTATGACCAGAGATGGCGGGACTGCCAGAGTCTGTAAGGCACGTTCCAGCTCCGATTCCTTCACGCAGAGAGCCTGCCCGCCATGTTCAAGGATATCCCGGATCACCTGCTGCTGAGGGAGAATCAGCCGCCCCCTGGGGGCAGCAAAGTCGATCGGAATCACCAGGATGGCCAGATCCATCTCCCCAACAAGGTCTCCGACCAGAGTCCGCCCGCTGCCGGATCCTTTTCCGAAGGCGCCGATCAGCTCCTTCAACTCATAGATTCCCTCTCCGCTCTTTGCGGAGACCCGGATCTCCCGTCTCTTCCGGTCCTCCAGGCCATCCTGACGCTCCTGGCGCCCCTGCCCGGTCTCCCCTTCCGAATCCCCCTTTCTCTGAGACACAGGTCCTTCAGATGCTTCCGGAAGGTCGCATTTGTTCCAGGCAATCACATAGGGGATCTTCTTCTCCTCAAAGAGGGATAGAAGGTCCCCATCGCAGGATTTCATGCCCTCCGTCCCATCCATGACAAGGACCGCGACATCCGTGCGCCTCAGAATCTCCCGGGTCCTTTTTACCCGCATCTCCCCCAGAGGTCCCTCATCGTCAATCCCCGGCGTATCGATGATGACGACAGGCCCCAGGGGCAGAAGCTCCATGGATTTAGAGACAGGATCCGTGGTCGTTCCCCGGATCTCAGAGACAATGGACATCTCCTGCCCGGTGAACGCATTCACCAGGCTCGATTTCCCCACGTTGCGGCGGCCAAAAAAACCGATATGAATTCTCTCGCCTCCCGGTGTATCATTCAGTGCCATCCTCAATCCTCCATATGCCCGCTCACGCCAGTTTTCTCGCAGTTCCTCACGCTCGCGGGTATAACGTTCCCTGCCGCTTCAAAGCAGGATAAGATCCCCGAGAGATATACCCGCCCGGAATAGGCAAAGTGCGGGAGGGCTGTGAACGAAGTCCCCGCCCGGACCGCTTTCCTGTAGAAGGGATCCCCCGCCACATGGTCAAAGGAGGATAGGGCCTCCCGGATCTCCTCCTCCCCCTCCGGGAAGAGATCCTCCTCCGAGAGAAGAGCCTCCCTTGTCTCTGTCGTCGCGATGATTGTCCACTCTCTGCCTTTTCCTTCAAGATACCAGGCCGCGGCCAGAGAACCCATGCTAACCGGCTCTCCGATGACCGCGCACTTCCTTCTTTCAGGAAATCCTTCTGCGGGTGTTTTCGCCTGCGCTTCAGCAGACGATGCCCTTTCCTCTCCGCCCTGAAAAGTCTTAAGCCTGGCAGCCTCCCTTCCTTCTCTCAGCACACGGAGGTAGGCTGCCTGGCTCTCCCCACGCACTGCCGCCTCCCTGAGGGCAGAAAAAAGGGGCTCCCTGAATGCGCCGATCGGAATCCCGGAGACATAGGGTGTGCCGAAGCGTTTTTTCAGGTACCTGGCCAGAGGCAGGCCTGTCGAGGAGACCAGGAGATTTACGTCCGCGCTCCCGGCCTTTCTGAGATTCTCCAGCGTGTCCTCCATGGCCCACATGGAGAGCAGCTCAAATCCGCCTTCCTCCAGAATCCCGCGGAGAGTCGAGACATCTTTCCGCACTGTAAAGTCAAGGGGGGTGAGACCCAGGACATTGATGCGGATTCTGTCGCCT
>CADBUA010000338.1 GCA_902797665.1 uncultured Lachnospiraceae bacterium
AAGATATCAAAAGATACAATAATATATCAAAAGACATTTAAAAGATATTGAAAGACATCTAAAACATCAAAAACCAGAAAAATCAAAAAGACAGAATCAGAGAGACAGACAGGGAAACGGCTTTTGCCGTTTCCCTGTTTCAATCTGTGATGAAAGTCTGCGAACAGGCGTGAGCGGGGGCCAGGCTTTTTTGGCAGTTCAGACAGGAGAGGTTTTTTATGGAAAAGCTGTTCGATGTTTGCGTGATCGGCGGCGGGGTGGTGGGAAGCGCCATCGCCCGGGAGCTGTCCAGATACCGGCTGAAGATCGGGGTTCTCGAGAAGAACCTGGATGTCGTCAATGAGACCTCCGGGAGAAATTCCGGGGTGGTGCACGGGGGCTTTGCCTATGACACGGGTTCTCTGAAGGCCAGGTTCTGTGTGGAGGGAAACCGCATGATGGGGGAGCTTTCAAAGGAACTGGGTTTCTCCTTTCTCAGATGCGGCAAGGTTCTGGTCGGCAATAGCAGGGAAGACATGCAGAATCTGGAGAGGACTCTGAAGCAGGGGCAGGAGAATGGTTCCCGGGATCTTCAGATCATCGGGGAGGATCGCCTTCATGAGCTGGTCCCCTGCGCAGTCGGGAAATTTGCCATGTACTCCCCCTGGAGCGGGGTGCTGGACCCCTTTGGATATACGATCGCCCTTGCCGAGAATGCCGCAGAGAACGGCGTTTCCTACTTTCTGGGCCGGGAGGTGAAAGGCATCCATCCCGGGGAGGATGGGATCTATGTGATTGAGACCTCCCGGGAGAAGTTTGCCGCGAGATGGGTCATCAACAGCGCGGGGCTTGGCTGCGGGAAGATTTCGGAGATGCTGGGGATTTCTGACTGCCGCGTGATTGGTTCCAAGGGGGATTACATCATACTGGATCCCCGCACCGGGGAGATGCTCCCGATGCCGGTTTACCCGGTGCCCAGCAACACCTACATGGGCATTCACGTCACCAATACCACCGAAGGAAATGTGATCGTCGGGCCGAACGCGGAAAACGTGACAGATTTCAGCTACTACGGCGTGCTTCAGAAAAACCTGGATTACCTGGCCGAGAGTGCGTTCAGGATCTGGCCGCATATCAAAAAGAAAGACATCATCCGGACCTACTCCGGGATCCTTCCCAAGTGGGTCGATGAAAACGGTGTCATCCAGGACTTTCGGATTGAGATCCGGGATGACATTGCCCCGCGGGCGGTGAACCTGATCGGGATTGAGTCCCCGGGGCTTACAGCCGCAGTGCCGATTGCCCGCTATGTGATCGAGCTCATGAGGGAGCGGGAGAAATTTGAGGAGAATCCTGTTTTCACACCCAGAAGGGAAGCGCCCCTTCGCTTGAAGGACTTGACAGAGAGGGAGATGAAAAAGCGGATTGCGGAGGATCCGGCCTGGGGCGAGCTGGTCTGCCGCTGCCTGAAGGTTTCAAAGGCGGAGATTCTCCGGGCCATCCACAATCCTCTGGGGGTATCGACGCTGACGGGTGTGAAGTACAGGACGCGATCCATGATGGGCCGCTGCCAGGGCGGTTATTGCCAGATGCGGATTGTGAGCATGCTGGAGGAGGAGCTCGGACTCCGGGAGACAGAGATCCGCTATGATCGGGAGAATTCATATCTCTTCAGCGGGAAGGTGCGGGATGATGCTCCGGAGAGCTCCGGAGATCCGGAGAATAGAGGGGAGGGAGCAGGATGAGGACAGCGGACGTTGTCATTGTCGGAGGAGGCCCCGCAGGCCTTGCTGCCGCGGCCTTGATCCATGAGAAAGGAATCCGGGAGATTCTTCTCCTGGAGCGGGAAAAGACCCTGGGTGGGGTCCTCCGCCAGTGTATCCATGACGGTTTCGGGCTCACGCGCTTTCAGGAGGCCATGAGCGGGCCGGAGTATGCGAAGAAGTTCATTGAAAAGGTCCAGAAACTCGGAATCCCGTATCTCACAAACGCTTCCGTGATCTGTATTGAGCCTTCCAGAGAAGACGGTCAGAAAGCTGCCCCGGAGGATGACATACCCGCGAGCGCGAGAATTTGCGACAAAACTGGGGCGAGCGGGCATATACCGGAGAAACAGCTGGAAAATTCGAATGCTTCCCGGTATAAGATCGTGACCTATGTCTCTCCCTCAGGGCTTGAGAAGGTCAGAACAAGGGTGCTGATTCTGGCCATGGGCTGCCGGGAGCGCAGCAGAGGGGCTCTGGCCATTCCCGGGGAGCGTCCGCCTGGAGTTTTCACCGCAGGGGTCGCGCAGAGCTACATGAACCTCTACAATCACATGCCCGGGAAGGAAGTGATCATTCTGGGGTCCGGAGACATCGGAATGATCATGGCCCGCCGCCTGACTCTGGAGGGAGCTTCTGTGAAAGCGGTTTTTGAACTGCTCCCCTATCCTTCGGGACTTCCCCGGAACATGGAACAGTGCCTGAATGACTATGGGATCCCCCTCTATCTCAATACAACGGTGACGGATATCCATGGAAAGGATCGTCTGAGGGGCGTCACGGTCTCCGAGGTGGACGAAAATCAAAAACCGATCCCGGGCACGGAGCGGGAGTACAGCTGTGACACGCTGATTCTCTCTGTCGGCCTGATCCCGGAGAATGAGCTTACGATTGACGCCGGTGTCCGGATGGATGACCGAACATGCGGGCCCTTGGTCAGTGAGTATCTGGAGACGAGCATCCCGGGAATCTTCGCGGCCGGAAATGTCCTCCATGTCCACGATGTCGTGGACTTTGTCTCGGAAGAGGCGGAGCTTATGGCGGAGAGCGCAGCTCTGTACCTCGCAGAAGGAGGCCTTCCCAGGGGAAAGATCAAAGTGGAGCCCGGGAACGGCGTCAGCCAGCTGGTCCCCCAGCTTGTGACGGGAACGAGGGATTTTGAGATTTCTCTCCGGGTGACGAGCCCGAAGAAAAACCTGACGCTGACCGTCTCCCAGGGCGGGAAAGTCATCGCCTCCCGGAAGATAAAGAAGGCCATCCCCGCGGAGATGGCCAGGATCCCGGTATCTGCAGGGAGTCTGTCCGGTGAGGAGGCACTCATCGTCTCAGCGGAGGAAGGAGCGCGCGTATGAGCCTGAAGGAAAGAACGTATACCTGCATTGTCTGTCCCAACAGCTGTGAGATCACTGTAAAGATCAGGGACGGTTCTGTCAGTGAAGTCAGCGGCGCATCCTGCCCGCGGGGAGAAGACTATGCCAGGCAGGAGATTCTGGCCCCGGTCCGGAATATCGCGACGACAGTCCTGGTGAGAGGAGGAAGCATCCCCCTTTGCAGCGTCAGGCTGAGCCGGCCCATCCCCAGGGAGCGGATCTTTGACGCGATCTCGGCCATCCATGAAGTCTCCCTTGACGCGCCGGTCAGGGCGGGGACGGTTCTGATTCAGGACCTCTTAGGCCTTGGGGTGGATGTGCTGCTGACCAGGGATGTCCCAGCTTTGGAAGGGCCATTTCAGAAAAATGAGTAACTGTCCAGTCCGCTCTGGCCTTGTACCTGGAAAGGAGCCTGCGGCTGGACAGGTACGAAAAATGATAGACGCGCGTGCGGGAGAATCTGAGTCAAAATGGCGCGAGCAGGCAGCCCTGGGCTGCCTATTCCTTTCCATCTGACAACAGGCCCATGGACGCAGAATTCGCGCGCCATCAGATCGGGCAGGGGAAGAAGAGGCGGCATCTGACTTGGAGATTGGAGGGAAAAATAGAGTGATGTAATGATATATATGATGCTTATAGCATGATAAAATATATCATGAAGAAGGTTAATACGGTGCAGAGCGTGAGATACGGTATCATATAGGTAAGTTCTTGAAAAAACATTGTGCCTTGCATATACTATAGATGACTCCGGTTCAAAACGATTTCTGAGCCTGGACTTGAGTGAAGAGCTGGGCGGAAACGCGGATATACCCGAGAGCGTGAAATCTGCTTGCCTGGCGCGGGCGGAGATATCCAGAAGCCCCCTATCCGCATTTTTGTATGCTAACTGAGTTGGGGAATCACCCCCCTGAACTGTCAAATTTCAATCCAGGAGGACGACTATGAATAAGACAAATCAACCCATCAGCTGGCAGGAAGAGCTGGGACACAACATCACAGATGCCCGCGAGCTCACAGATCTTCTGCACCTGACACCTGAGGAGACTGCGCACATGGAGGACATCCTCGCTCAGTTCCCCATGAGTGTGACGCGTTACTATCTGTCCCTGATTGACTGGAGTCTTGGGGAGGAGGATCCCATCCGGAAGATGTGTCTGCCCTCCGTGCACGAGAAAAACATCGAAGGGACCTTTGACACCAGTGGTGAGGCGCATAACACTGTCCTTCGGGGCGTTCAGCACAAGTACCGGGAGACGGTGCTGATCCTGTCTACGAGTGCCTGCTCGATGTACTGCCGCCACTGTTTCCGCAAGAGGCTTGTCGGGAAACAGGAGGAGGAGACGGGGCCGGATATCGGGGCGGCCGCGGAGTATGTGAAAGCTCATCCCCAGGTCAACAACGTGCTCATCTCGGGCGGGGATGCTTTTCTGAACCCAAACAGCGTGATTCAGGACTATCTCGAGACCTTCAGCCAGGTGGAGCAGCTGGACTTCGTCCGCTTCGGGACCAGGACACCGGTGGTCTTCCCCATGAGAATCAGTTCTGATTCGGAGCTTCTGGACCTTTTGGATGCCTATAACCGGAAAAAGCAGATCATCATCGTCACCCAGTTCAATCATCCGCGGGAAGTCACAGCGGAGGCCATCGCGGCGGTTCAGGCGCTTTTATACCGCGGCATTGTGGTGAAAAACCAGACGGTGCTGCTCTCCGGGATTAATGACAAGGTTGAAACGCTTGCGCAGCTTTTCAGGAAGCTGACCTCCATCGGGGTGGTCCCCTATTATGTCTTCCAGTGCCGCCCTGTAGCAGGTGTGAAGACCCAGTTCCAGGTCCCGCTGATCCGTGGCCTGGAGATTGTGGAGAAGGCACGGGGCATGCAGAACGGCCAGGGCAAGTGTTTCCGCTATGCCATGAGCCACCCTGCAGGGAAGATCGAGATCGCAGGCTCCGCCGGGAACGGAGACGTGATTCTGAAGTTCCACGAAGCAAAGAAGCCAGAATACTCCGGCCGTCTTTTCCGGGCGCATTTCAGGCCGGATCAGTGCTGGCTGGAGGGGGAGGATTTCGAACTGCTTTGAACGGAGCCTCTTTAAAACTTCCCTGAAACTTCCATGAGACTGCGCTGATACCTCGATAAAGCCTCTATAAAGTCCCTATAAGACCTTTATAAATACTCTATGAAGTCTCTCTGGAGAGGGGAGCCGGGAAGATGGCTCCCCTCTTTCTCTTTGCCCTCTCGATATCGCCGTACGCCAGACACATGCAGTCTATGAATCGGCCCCTGCTTGTGCTATACTTTTTTCGTTACAGGGGTCTGAAGAGGCCCGGCATCTGTGTGTGAAGGAGGGGTATTCATGAACAAGAGAAACGTGCTCCGGGGCATCCTTTCAGCCAGCCTGGCGCTCAGCCTGGCGCTGCCGATGACAGCGGGAGCGAATGAGACGGAAAGCGCCAAGGCTCCGCTCAACATCTGCATTGTCACTTCTTCCGGCGTCGACGATGGGAGCTTCAATGAGAACTGCTACGACGGGATTAAAGCATATCTGGAAAATCACCCGGACTCCAGAGTGACGGATGTCAAAGAAGCGGATTTCTCCAAGCTGATTCCCACGGTTGAGGGGCTTGTGGGTGATTATGACGCCTTTGTCCTGCCTGGCTACAACTTTGCCGCTGTCGGAGAAGTTGCCCAGAATAACCCGGACAAGTATTTCATTGTTGTCGACTCTACTGTCACGGACGCGGAGGGAAACACCCTCCAGGCAGCGGATCTCGGCAATGTCTACACCATGACCTTCCAGGAGGAGCAGAGCGGCTTCTTTGCAGGTCTCGCGGCGGCACTCTCCACCCAGAGCAACAAGGTCGCTGTGGTCAATGGGATTGCGTTCCCCTCGAACGTCAATTATCAGTTCGGGTTTATGTCCGGTGTCAATTACGCAAATGCAAATTATGGAACAGCTGCTGAGATCGTCGAGCTTCCGTCTTATGCCGGGACTGCCACGGTCCCTGTTGATGGGATGCCGGACGACGGCATGAATGTCGGCGGCAACTATGTAGGCGCTTTCGATGACGAGGCTACCGGCAAGCAGGTCGGCAAGGCGCTCCTCGATGAGGGCTGCGATGTGATCTTCGTCGCCGCCGGCGCTTCCGGAAATGGTGTCTTCGCCGCGGTCAAAGAGGACGGAAATTCCTACTGCATCGGCTGCGATGTCGATCAATACGACGATGGAGTCAACGGGGACAAGAATTTCATCCTGACCTCTGCGCTGAAGGTCATGGACATCAACGTCGACCGCCAGCTTTCCGCCATCTCGGATGGCAGCTTTGAGGCAGAGGACGCCATGCTTGGAGCTGACACGGATTCCACCGGTTATGTCAGTGAAGAAGGCCGCCAGCAGCTCAGTGAGGACGCGCTTGAGAAGATGGCGGAGGCCTATGAGCTTGTGAAGGACGGGACCATCGTTCCGGCTTCCAACTTCAATGGATCTCTGCCGGACAGCTTCCAGGGCCTGGAGTGACCACTATAGTCCCTGCGATCTGAAACACTTAGGGGCAGTTCCCTGGACCTGATCTGGATCTGAGGGGGCTGCCCCTGTTTCTTGGGAAAAATGCCGGCGCAATGATGGGCAGATTTGGAAGGAGCCTGAAAGACCCGGAAAAAATCTGGAGAGTTCTAAGCGAGACGGGCAGAGATGAGGAGAAAGACTGGAGGTGAAACATGAGTCTCAAAGGGACGGATACGCGCCCGGATGAATCCGTGATTGTGGAGCTTCGCCATATCACAAAGCGCTTTCCGGGAATCGTGGCCAATGACGATGTCACGATTTCTGTGAAAAAGGGGGAGATCTACGCCCTCCTCGGTGAGAATGGAGCCGGTAAGTCGACTTTGATGAGCATGCTTTACGGGATGTATGAGCCAGACCATGGGGAGATCTATGTCCGTGGGAAAAAGATGCACTTCCGCTCCCCGGCGGAGGCCGCGGAAGAGAACATCGGCATGGTCCATCAGCACTTCCGCCTGGTGGAGAACTTTACGGTGGGAGAGAACATCGTTCTGGGCGTGGAGACGGTGAAGCGGGTCGGGATCTTTCCTGTCCTCAGCATGAAGGGCGCTTATGACAGGATCCGGGAGCTTTCGAAGAGCTTCGGTCTGGAGGTGGACCCGGAGGACCTGATCTCGGAACTGGGCGTTTCTGCCCGCCAGCGGGTGGAGATCATGAAGATGCTGTACCGGGAGGCGGAGATTTTAATCTTCGATGAGCCCACGGCCATTCTGACGCCCCAGGAGGTTGAGGCCCTCCTGAAGATCATGGAGGAGCTCCGGCGGAGCGGCAAGACCATCATTCTGATCACGCACAAGATCGAGGAGATCCGGAAGGTAGCGGATCGATGCGCGATCCTCCGGCGAGGGAAGCTGATTGACGTTCTTAAGGTCCAGGACGCCTCTACCCAGGAGATGGCAAACCTGATGGTGGGACGAAATGTGGTCCTGAACGCGGAAAAGCCCGCGCCCCATTTTGGAGAGACCGTCCTGGAGGTCGAAAAGCTCTGCGTCCGCAATGAGGACCGTGTCCAGGTGGTCCGGGGGGTGTCTCTGAAGGTCCGGGCGGGGGAGATCTTTGCGGTGGCCGGGGTGTCCGGCAACGGGCAGACGGAGCTGGCGGATGCCATTGCCGGCCTCAGGAAGGCCGAGAGTGGAAGCATCCGGCTGATGGGGAAAGACATCAGCCGGGAATCGATCCGGGAGAGAAATGGAAGCGGAATCTCTTACATTCCCGAAGACCGGCAGAAGTATGGGCTCTTCCTCGATTTCAACCTTCGGTCCAACCTCTGTCTGAGAAGGTACTTCAAAGCGCCATTCTCCCGACAGGGGATACTCAACGAGGCGGAGGCGGAAAGATATGCCAGAGACCTGGTTGAGAAGTATGACATTCGGAGCGGTCAGGGGACGGAGACCCAGGTCCGTTCCATGAGCGGAGGCAACCAGCAGAAGGCCATCGTGGGCCGGGAGATCGAGGAGCACAGTCCGCTGGTCATCTTTGTTCAGCCCACCCGGGGCCTGGATATGGGCGCCATCGAAAACATCCATCGGCAGATCCTTCGGGAGCGGGAGCGGGGCGCTGCCATTCTTCTGATCTCCCTGGAACTGGATGAGGTGATGGAGCTGGCTGATACCATCGGCGTCATCTATAATGGACAGCTTCTGAAGACCGCGGACGCGGGATCTTTGACCTCCCATGAGGTCGGAAGGTACATGATGGGGGTGAGTGGATGAAGGAGAAGACATCGATGCCGCCCCGGGGAAAGACCCTGGAAGGCGGAAGACGAAAAGGAAAAACGCCCCGGGGCTTTCGGGCCCTTTTCGCCAGAATTCTTGTGAGCGATCGCTTTGGCCATCTGACGGTTCCGCTTTTCTGCATCCTGCTCACACTGTTTTTCTCGGGAATCCTGCTCCTTCTGTTGGGGAAGAATCCCCTGGTCTCTTTCTACAGTTTTCTTCAGGGCAGCGGATTTGCGAAGAAAGCCAGCTATGGGAACGGGGTTGGCATGCTTTCGGACTTCTTTGCTTTCCTGAACATCTGTGCGCCGATGCTCCTGGCAGCTTTGGCCTTCATCTTTGGATACCGGTCCGGCCTCTTTAACATCGGCATCGCCGGGCAGATGCTTCTGTCAGGTTTCCTGGCCACGATCTGGGTTGGATACTCGGACCTGCCGGGCATTTTGGCCAGGCCCCTGGTGCTGCTGATCGGCATGGGCGTCGGCGCGCTTCTCGGGGGCTGCGTGGGCTTTCTGAAGTACCGTTTCAATATCCATGAGGTCGTCTCGACGATCATGATCAACTACATCATCAGCTACGTGACAGGCTTCTACATCAACTCCCGCTACGTGAATCAGATCAGCCGGAGTTCTAACGTGTGCTCGGGAGCCTCCCGTCTGACCTTCACCAAGGTGAACATCGCCGGATACAGCTGCTCGGTGCCGCTGGGCATCGGGATCGCGGTCCTGGCGGCCTTGATTGTTCAGTTCATCCTCAAAAGGACCGTGTTCGGATTTGAGGTCCGGGCAGTGGGATCCAACCGGAACGCTGCCCTTTACAGCGGCGTGAGCGTGGGGCGGCAGATGGTGCTTTCGATGATGATTTCGGGCCTTTTGGCGGGACTTGCCGGGGTCAGCTATTATCTCGGCTACACCAACACAATCATCCCCAGGGAGCTCTGCTCCATGGGATATGACTCCATCGCCACCGCGCTCCTCGGGAGCAGCAGCCCCATCGGCGCTGTTTTTGCCTCTGTTCTGATCACGATCTTCCAGAACGGGGCCAGCTACATGAGCTCCACGGTGGGTGTAGCAAGAGAGATCGCCTCGGTCATCACCGGGGTGCTTCTTCTGTTCTCCGCCTGCGGCGGATACTTCAGAAAGCGGGCAGAGGATTACCTGAAAAAGCTGGAGGATGAGGAAGGAGGGGAGAAAGCGTGAACTATATCGAATCTATGATCACAGACGGCCTCGCCTTCGGGCTCCCGCTATTCATCATGGCGCTGGGCGGCATTTTTTCGGAAAAGAGCGGAGTGACCAACCTGGCAGTGGAGGGCTTTCAGGGTTTCGGAGCCTTCGTGGGAGCTTTTCTGGCGACGGTCCTGTCGCTGAAGACGCCCCTGGGATCTCAGATCATCCTTTACCTGGCCATTGCCGCCGCCTTTCTCGGCGGCGCACTTTACGCCAGCCTGCATGCCCTGCTCTGCATCCGCTTTGACGCGGATCAGGTCATCTCCGGCGTGGTCATCAACATCCTGGGCGTGGCCCTGACGACCTTCCTGACCTCGCAGATCAACGGGTTTCTGTTTGGCAACGCCTCCAATAAGTTCATTCTGGACTCCTCCTTTCGATTCAGCGTGCCCCTGCTCTCGAATATCCCAATCCTGGGGGCTGTCTTCCGGAATATCTATCCCTTTGAAATCCTGATTCTGATCCTGGGGCTTTACTTCTGGTATCTGATGTACAAAACCCGCTTTGGCATGCATCTGCGTGCCTCAGGGGAAAACCCGCATGCGCTCGATTCGGCGGGCGGGAACGTGAGAAGAACACGCTTTCTCTCTGTGATGCTTTCCGGAGGGCTCTCCGGCATTGGCGGCATGTGCATCGCCTACTCTCTGCTGCTTCAGTATTCCCCGAGCATCTACCTGGGCTACGGGTATCTGGCCATTGCGGCGATGATCTTTGGCAACTGGAACATCGTACCCACCTTTTTTGTCTGTATCTTCTTCGGCCTGGCCAGGGCAGGAGGCTATCAGCTCTGTCTGTTCATGAAGCTGTCCTCCCGCTACACGGATCTCTTCATGACGATCCCCTATATCCTGACGCTGGTGCTTCTGGTCTTCTTCTCGAAACGCAGCCATCCGCCGCGCGCGGCAGGGCAGCCCTATGACAAGGGGGAGCGATAAGAGGGGGCTGTCCCCAATGACCTTTACGGCCTGGCATCTATGACCAGCTATGTGCCCAGTGCCTCGGATCCGCGCCCGGCCCCGTCCTTTAAGGTTTGCGTCTGGGCAGCAGAGGGGAGAGCCAGGGGCAGCGCCCCTGGCTCTGTCATACCCGGAAGATGCCGCCGGATGCCTGCTCAGTCCAGGACCTCGTCAGATACGAGATCGACTGCATGGGGGCTGGTGTTTGAGCAGGTTTCCTGTTCTATCTGTTTAGATTGTTACAGGCGCTCTATGCCCAGAGAACAACGCATGACTCCAGTCAGGAAGGCATGAAAGAACATGATCCATCAATCATAGGAGACAGCGCGATGTAATTTATAGGATAGAATGATGCATGATGTAATAATATAGTATAGTATAGCATACAGACACATAACATAATGAAGTATGATATAATATTGTTAAATAAGTTCAAATGATATGAAACAACATAAATATGCATGGTGATCGGATTTCTTTTGCTTTCATGGGGCGAGGGGCAAACGCATGCTCCCGCTGCCCTGGAGGAGCAGCGCAGGAGCTTCAGAATCCATGCTTCAGAATCCATGCTTCAGAATCCACGCTACAAAATTCATTAAGAAGACCTTCAGGATCTTTTTCGAATAGGATTCGATATTCCCTAGGACACCCCCGATACACTATCCGGGGAGTATCAGGAGCACCCTTTTCAGCTGGGAATCGCCTGGGCGGTTCTCGAAGCTGACCTTCCGGGTATTCTGTTGAAAATGTGATACAATACCCGGGCGGCTGTGAGGACGAATATCGGAGGATGATGCTCTATGCAGGGCAAAAATCTGGCAACTGTCCAGTCCGCTTCGCGCACTTTGCCCTGAGCTTGAGAACACAGAATAAAAGCTGGAACGGACGCAGATTTCATGCGGCCGTAGGAGCCTATGCCCGTCCTCATAGCTCCTTTCCATTTGAGACTGGGCAGCTACAAAATCTGAAAAATGATTGATAGGAGGCGTTCATGAGATTTCGAAGATTCACGAAAGCCGCGGCAGGGCTTTTGATGGCCATGTCTCTGGCATGTACGCCCGTCTTTGGCGGCGCGCTGAACGTGTATGCGGCAGAGACGGAAGCGGAGACTGAGCCAGGGAGAGAGACAGTATATCTGGGGCGTGTCCCGGAACTGAATGGCTCCATTGAGGACATCCCGGCTTTCTCGGAGCTGGAGAAGACGGCAGCAGGAAAGGTCGTGTCCGGAACCATCCACCTTTCCTTAGGGGAGGATGCCGTAAGCTACCTGGCTTCCAGGTTCAGTCTGCCAATTGGAGGGATTTCCGGGGAACTGTCCCTGGCGGGAAAGATCGCGGTCGCTGAGAACCTTGACCTGACGATGGCCGGCACCCTCAGCCTCGGGAGCATTGAGCTTTATGACGGCATTTTATCCTACGAGAGAGAGAATGGATGCGTCTATCTCTACTGCCCCCAGTTCCGGGCGGAAGCGATGAAGGTGACTGGGAGCATCCCCGGCATTTCCGGGGAAGACACGAAGGAATCTGACCTTCTTGGCGGACTGCTCCTGGACCTTCTCTCGACCGTCTCCGCGGAGGAGCTTCATACTTTCCTGAATGCCTACCTCAAGCTTCTGGAATCCGGTGTCACGACCTTTTTCAAGGAGCGGGCGGAGATCAGCATTGCTGGGGAACCCGAGGAGGAGTCTTTGGTGATCTACAAGATCCCCCAGGCGCGCATGAGTGGGATGGTGCAGAACTTTTTGAAGAATCTCAGGGATGATCCATTGATCGAAATGGCCCTGGAAAGCGACTTTGCCTACGGATGCGCGGCAAAACTCTCTCTGGATGGGAAGGCTCCGGAGAGAGGGAGCCTTCCCATCCTCTTTCGCAGCCTCTGCGAGAAGCTCCTGGCCTCCGATGATTTCGCCCGCAGTGTTCCCGGTGGCTACCTGATCCTGGGCTCCACCCAGGATCAGAAGCTCAGCGAGGTCACCTTCGGGCTTTTGAACGGGGAACTGGAGCGAGGCATTTTCAGCTGGAAGAGGATAAAGGGGGAGGAAGAAGAACTGACAGAGCTCTCCACAGGTTCCATGCTGAACAGACTTCTGGGTGTCCCGGAAGAGGAGATCACCGGCATCCGCCTGAAAAAGAACGGGCAGGAAGAGCGGATTGGTCTGATCATTTCAGGGAAGGAGACCGGATCCCTTTTACTGGAATCCGGCGAGTCTGATAAAATCAAGCTTTTGACAGCGAATGGGAGCGTCCTTCTGGGCATCACGGTGGAGGGCGGCGCCTATGAGAAAGAGATCCTGATGGAAAGGGAAGAAGCCGTTCCTGTGACCAGTCTCAAGGAGGCACAGGCCTATCTCGAGGGTGGTGACATCAAGGGCATGTATACAATCCTGGGAAAAGCCGCAGCCAGGTCCACCGTGGGCGACGCGAAGGATAAGGTCTCCGGGGCGCTGGATGACATGGGCATTCTTGGAGACGCGGCCAGGGAAGCCGGATCAGGCTTTTTGAGCAGGATTGGGAGGTGAGCATGATGAGAGCGTTGAGTAGAAAAGCGAAGGTCCTTTGTGCCTTGCTCCTGACAGCCCTTCTTGGGGGAGTTCAATCTTACGCATCGGATGGGGAGACGATTCTGTATTCGCCGGAGAAGTGCATGGACATGGCCCGGAATTATTACAGGGAAAGATATGGAGATCTGCCCCCATATGCCCGCTATTCCTTTGACGATGCCTACACAGTCCGGGTTGTCGTGTACGATCTCACCGCAGGGAGAGAGGAGATCTGGGACACCTACCTGATCGATGACCGCAATGGCTATGGCAGTGAGGCGGCCAATTCCACAGGGTATTCCATCGACTTTTCAGGCTATGATTCTGCTGCCTCAGAGGGGGGAACAGATGCGCTTCTGGATCCTGCCGGCACAGTTCTCTACTCCACCGATCAGCTGATGCTGATGTCGAAGAACTATTATCAGAGTGTGTACGGAGACCTGCCTCCGCAGTCCTCCTGCTCCTATGACGACGCCTATAACGTCCGTGTGCAGGTCTATGCCAAAGACGGCGATCACAGCACGATCTGGGACACCTTTATCATCGACAGCCGCAGCGGGGAGGGAACGGATCTGGCCACTGGGGCGGCAGTGGACTTTTCCCCCTATGAGCGCGCATCTTCAGCTCCGGTCAGCGATGTGAGCATTCAGTCCAAGAGCCTCTCCTCCACAAGTTCCGCCCGCTACAGCGAGGCGGAATGCCTGAACATGGTTCTGAACTACTACCAGGCAGCCTTTGGCGTCCGTCCACCGAAGGCGTCAGCTTTCTATGACGATGCCCATACCCTCCGGGTGCAGCTTTACGAGAGCCAGGACGGGTGGGACTCCACCTGGGGCTGGTACCTGATCGACGACAGCACGGGTTCCGGATGTGAGGTGACCTCCGGCATACCGATCAATTTCCCGGCTTACAGTGGCTATGAAGCCGCGCTAACAGCCAAACAGTCCTCCGGCATGCCTGAAGCTGATTCTGCAGGCTACGGGCAGGAGAATGCTCTTTCGAATGACGACTGGGACGAGGAGGACGATATCCCGGATGATGATCTGCCAGGCAATTCTGACTACGATGA
>CADBUA010000339.1 GCA_902797665.1 uncultured Lachnospiraceae bacterium
CAGTCGGCTTTCTCCATCTCTCTCGATATGGCATGTCTCATCCCAATCTTCCTGTGGAAGACAGAAGAGCCAAAGCAGCAGGGTCTTCAAGGGCCTTCAGTAAAGAAAGGGTCCGGTCCCGACCTTTCAGTAGGAAAGTGTAAGCCGGGTCTGATTGCTGTCCCGCTCCTCCACAATGCTCATCAGATAGAGGGTGACCATGTTGGACTTCTGCCTCCAGCGCTCGTAGAGCGCATCGTCCCAGTTCACCTGATCCAGGCGCCCAGAGAAGTAGCCGATATTCACATCGGCAAAAAAGCGTCTCATGTCCTCCTCGGAAGCATCTGTCTCCCCGATCACTTTCTGGTAGGAGAGATCCCAGAAAAAGTCATGGGCATACTGCTCAAAGCTTCCATAGGAGGCGATGGCGGGGTCCTCTTCCGGAAGATCAACCCGGCAGGAAACCGTATGACTCTCCAGACTGTTCTCCCCAACTTTGATGACATTGTACTGATTGGGGTAGCTCATCAGGGAGGAGACAGCGATCTCACAGAAGCCGTCCTCATTTTCCTGAATATGCTGGATATGCATGTGCCCGCTGAGGTTCAGCAGCACACCGTATTTCTGATAAAGCGCTGGAAGGGAACTGGCGGCTCCGATCACGTAGCTGTCAAAAAAGAGGCGGTTATGGGCGAAGATGTTCTGGTGGGAGACCGCAATCACCTGCGCGCCCGCCTCATGGGCCTTGATCAGTTCCCTCTCCACCCATTCCCGTGTCTCAGCCTTCAGAAACCCCGGGGAGTCCTCTGTATTGACATCCAGCATCAGAATCCAGAGCTTTTCTGTCACCTCAGCCATGTAACTGAGAGATGCCTCATCACGGCTTCGGGCATCATCATAGCCAAAGCGATGGTAAAGCTCCAGAAATCCCTCCCCGCTGAGGTTTTCCACATGCTCAAACTGATCTCCTGAAAAAGTGGCTGCATAGGGGCAGGCGATGTCATGGTTTCCCGGGATCACCAGCACCTGAACCCCTGCCTCCAGGACCTTCAGGAGTTTTTCAGCGAACTCCTCATGGCTCTTTCTGGCTCCATTGAAGGTCAGATCCCCGGAGAGAATACAGACATCCGGTTTTTCCTCGACCGCAGCCTGAATCAGGCTGTCCACGACTTCCTCGCAGTAATCCATCACTTTTCCATCAGCATTCTTTACCATGCGCTCAAAATAGGCCCCGTGATCTGTCAGAGAGGGGGAGAGATAGTGGAGATCACTGGCCTGCCAGATGGTCGCGATCTCCTGCTTCTCCTGAATCTCCTTTTTGTTTTCGTCTCCATAGGCAATGCTGCCTGAGAGAAAGAGCAGGAAGCAGAAAAGCAGCAGACCTATGGTCCGCTCAGGCGAGGCGCAGATCCCTCTGCCGGTCTTATTCATCATCTTCATCATTTCCATCTCTCCCCTCAAAGCAAAGCTCTGATTCTGTTGATTCCATGTCGGCAACCATTCGATCTGCCAGGCGCCGAGGCGGTATATGCCCGCTCCCACTCAGCTGAGGCTGCGCAAAGCTGCCTGGACGCTTCCCCTGATGCATGCTTCATGCATCAAGCATCATGCATCATGATTCTTTCTGGAAACACGGCGGCTTTTCTCTTCAGCAGTTTACGCATAAAGTTGGATAAACAAGTCATTTGAGGGCTATTCTATCACAGGAGGCAAGGAACAGAAAAACAGGAACTGTCCAATCCGCTTTGGCTGCATGTCGCCGAGCGAGGTCATACAGTCCAAAACACATGCCAGGCGCACTTTCCATGCGGGCGTAGGAGCCTCTGCCCGGCCGAATGCCTGCAGGCGCTTGCGACTGGACAGCTACGAAAAATACAGATCTTCGAGACAGACAGGAAGTGCTCTTCCCCCACCCATATCCGCACAGGTCGGAAAAATGCCGAAATCCCATGAAAAAGATAAAGCGAAAGATTCAAAGATTTCGGCCCAAAAAAGTACTTGCTTTTTCTGAGGAGATGTTGTAGTATACATCTTGCTTGAAGGAAACGATGCGTGGCTCAGTTTGGTAGAGCGCTGCGTTCGGGACGCAGAGGCCGCTGGTTCAAATCCAGTCGCATCGATCAAAAAAGGAGTGCCATTAGGCACTCCTTTTTTGATCGATGCA
>CADBUA010000340.1 GCA_902797665.1 uncultured Lachnospiraceae bacterium
AATTCTTTATACACATCATTTGCAAAATAAATCAATTTCCGGGAAAGTTTGGGGGAACCCAAAACCTAATTCTTGCACCCCCATCATAGATGGATTGAGGAGAAAGGCTCCCTGGCAGCAGCAAATCCCAGCAGCTGTCTCAATCACACCTGAAGATCTTCATCCTCCCATGAAGCAGTCGCTTCTGTAACTGATGTTATCTAATCTAATCCAAACCAATATTGTATTATCTATCATTATCTTATCTTATTTTATTTTATCATATTTAGTGTCTTTGTCTCGTCCTATCCCCTCCTATCTTATCTTTTTCTTTCAGATACTGTGTTCTATTCATCCGTTTTCGTATGCTTTAGTTAGGTATAATCATATTTTATCTTTTTATTCTATGATATGTTTTTCAATCTTCCATTAATTCCGTGTTTTTCATTCAATAAAATATAAACTATTAATGAATTGATTTACAAAACACAGCATGGAGGGCAGCAACGCTGCCCTCCATGTTCTATACTCCCAGAGGAATAATTCACAATCGTATAATAAATGTGCTCGATTCCGGGATTCCCGCCTCTCTATTCAGCTCACCATGCGGTGCAGAGTTGTCCGAACTGCCCCGGGGCCTTTGATCATCTCCAGGAAGTCTGCCTTCACCTTGTCCGCGAGGCCAGCCTCATAGAGGTTCACTCCGAAGATCTTGCTGTTCGCCAGAAGGTCGTGAAGCCTGCCTTCCGCGTCCACGGTATCCCCGAGCCTGATGCCCTGAAGATAGGGATCGATCTTGGGAAGCGCCGGATCCGCGCTTCTCTCCATCTCTTTTCCATTGTCGTCAACACCCAGTATGTAGCGGAGCCATCCGGCAAAGACCAGCGGGATCAGCTTGAGCTCTTCGGTGCTGTGCTCCGCGGACTGCTGATAGGCCTTGATGGTCTCTCCAAAACGGATCGGTACCTTCTGGGAGGTATCAGTCATGATCCGCTGCGGTGTATCCGGAAGATAGGGATTCGGTATGCGGACGTTCACAACGGTATCAATGAATTCCTTCGGATCGAGAATCCCCGGGTTGGTGACAACCGGCAGGCCTTCCTTGTAGCCGACGCCTTCCACTAACTTTCTCAGATCCGGATCTCCGATCGCCTCGGACATCTTCTCGCAGCCAAGGAGGCTGCCAAAGATTGCCAGGGATGTGTGCAGTGGATTCAGGCAGGTGCAAACCTTCATGCGCTCGGACTTGTCCACGGTGGCCCGGTCGGTGAAGATCACACCGCCCTTCTCAAGCGGAGGTCTCCCATTCGGGAAATCATCCTCTACCACCAGATACTCCGGCTCCTCTGCGTTGACGAAAGGCGCCACGTAGGTCTTCCGCTCCGTGATCACCGGCGCAATATCCTCAATTCCGTCCGCTTTCAGCATCGACTCAATCTGAGGATCCGGACGTGGGGTGATCTTGTCGATCATCGAGCAGGGGAAAGAAACCAGAGAGCCATCCTTCACATACTCCGCAAAGGACTGATCCATGCCTTCCCCCTTTGGCGCCAGGCCCTTCTCTGTCCAGGCATCGGCGAAGGCCGCCACAGCCGCTTTCAGCGTGTCTCCGTTGTGGAAACAGTTGTCCATAGACAGGACCGCGATCTTTTTCCTGCCTGAGAGATAGCGCACATACAGGAGTGCTGTAATCTTTCCCATGTAGCTTTCTGGGTCCTGAGGACCATGCTCCAGGTCAGATGCCACATCTGGGAAAAGCTGCTTCTCCGCATCCCTTATCGCGTAGCCTTTCTCAGTGATGGTGAGACTTGCGATCTGAAGACTGTCCGCCTGGAAGATCTCGCAGAGGCGCTTGTAGTCCTCCTCCCGATGGAAGTCCACACAGACCGACTCTGAAACAGACCCGACAACAATCTTGTCTGCCTTTCCGCCGGCCTTCAGGGTCACCAGCAGACTGAGATCATCGTGCAGGCGATACATCTTGTCGATGATGGAGCTGTCCCTGCCTCCGGCCGCGATTACACCGCGGTCATAGGCCCCTGAGTTGAGGATGTTCTGGAGATCATTGGCCTGAAAAGCCCGGAAGATGTTCCCGGCGCCAAAATGAATCCATGTGGGCTCAGCCTTGGATTTCGCGACCATCGCCTCCCGGTCAAACTCCGGCAGCTGATATCCCTTCTCAAGCCACTCGCTCCGATTCTCCACAATGTCTGTCTTATTCAGTTTCATCTGTGTCCTTCCTCCTTTTCCCTGTTTTTCCTGGCTTCTCGATCTTCAGCTGTCCATAGACTGATTATAGCCGTCCAGTCACAAGCGCCCGTAGGCATTCGGCCCGGCGCAGGCTCCTACGCCCGCATTCAATGTGCGCCCGGTCTTCGTTTTTGAACTGTATGGCCTCGCTCAGCGACAAGCGGCCAAAGCGGACTGGGCAGTTACGACTGATTCTTTCTTATGGTTCTATCATAGGCTGAGAGAACCTGTATGGAAAGAGGGAAGTTTGCTGTCTTCCTTGCAAAAGTTGCGGTTCTCAGATCTCTGAACGCCCTGCTGAAATTCATGATCCCATGTCTGTCTGATCAGATTTCTGATTCTATTTTAATTTATTTTACTTTCTTTTATCTTATATAAAATCCAGCAGTCTGAAAATCTCGAAAAAGTGCACAAACCATATGTTCGGGTCAGTGGAACGTTTTTAAATCGAATATCATCGATAATTGTTGCGAGTCTATTGCAAAAATCTGACAAAGCAAAAAGAGTTTTTTAAGATAACGCAGCAGATATGTGATGCAAGTTAATATCCTGCAGCTCATAAAAAATGGAGGCTTTTGGTGTGAAATGATAGCAGCAAACAACCATAATCAGCAAGGAGGTCTCCAATAGGCTTCCATTCTGCATCAGCAGATTGATTCTCTGCAAGTGCTGCTTCGGGATTTTTCCC
>CADBUA010000341.1 GCA_902797665.1 uncultured Lachnospiraceae bacterium
AATCTCGTGACCTCCAATCCACCCTACATGATCGGCGGACATGGACTGACTGGGAAAAACGAGGCATTGACGATTGCCAGGCATGAGCTGCTTTGCACCCTGGAGGATGTGGCGGCTGCGGCATCCTTTGTGCTTGCGCCGGGCGGGAAATTCTGCCTGGTCCACAGACCCTTCCGCCTGGCGGATCTCTTCCGGGCCCTGGACCGGCACGGACTGGAGCCGAAACGCCTTCGCATGGTCCATCCCTTCGCCGATAAGCCCCCGAACATGGTCCTGCTGGAGGCCGTGAAGGGAGGAAAGCCCCGCCTTTCCTGCGAAAGCCCCCTGATCATCTATGAAAAGCCGGGGCAGTACACCCGGGAGGTTCGGGAGCTCTATGAAGGATAGGGAATGGGGAAAAATAAAAGGCAGCTGTCCAGCCCATGCGCTTTGGCTGCGCAAAGCGAAGCAGCGAATTTCAAAAGTAAAGGATGGGTGTATATTGAATGCGGTGACAGGAGCCTGTACCCGGCCTCGCAGCTGGACAGGCAACAAATTTGAGATAGGAGGATTCTATGAGGAATCAGGATTCACTGGATCGTTTTCTTGAGGCGCAGAAGACAGACTATGCAGCCGCGCTCGAAGAGATCAAGGCCGGCGCGAAACGCTCCCACTGGATCTGGTACATTTTTCCGCAGATCAGGGGGCTGGCGCGCAGCAGCCTGTCAGCGTACTACGGGATTCGGGACCTTTACGAGGCGAAGCGCTATCTGGAGAATGAGACCCTCCGCCGGCATCTTTTAGAGATCTCAGAGGCCCTGCTTTCTCTGGATTCCAGTGATGCGAGAGCGGTCATGGGAGCTCCGGACGACGAAAAGCTCCGGTCCTCGATGACGTTATTCGCCCTGGCAGATCCGGAGATTTTAGTCTTTCAGAAGGTGCTGGACAAGTTCTTTGGCGGGGAGATGGATCAGCGGACGGTGGAGATGGTTCGGGCAGACTGATTCGTCCGGGGAGGCGAGGGAAGGGCTGGATGGAAGAGAAGCAGGCCCTTTTCCGCCTGGCTGAGATTCTGGAGAGAAGCATAAAGGGGGCGAGAGAGGTGAAAGAAGCGGCACCTGGGATCATCTCACTGGATTTGCACGGACTTTACGCGGATGAGGCCAAAGCCCTGATTGACAAGACACTGTCGAAGGCGGCAAAGAGTACCTATATCCTGCGCCTGATCCATGGGTATCACAGAGGGGACAGCATCCGCAGAATGATCTTTCTGGAGTACGGCCAGGGCCTGGACCGCCGGGTGATCCGCGTTCGGGGCGGGAGCAACCCGGGGACCACGGATCTGATCCTGAGGGAACTCTAGCCTGAAGTTCCAGATCAGGCGGGATTTCGTGAAATTCTGCTGACAGGGACCTGGGAGGACTTCCAGGGACCGCAGAGAGCACCGTCTCCGCATCCTGAGGCATGTCTGAGGACAGATGGATTCGTACAGGGGAGCAATGTTCTGAACAGGTAAAGAACAGAAGAACCATAGCGAACATGATACATCTATGCACATATACATATGTATATGTGTATACATTATATTTTAAATAATATAAAAGCTTACATAATAAAAGCAGTAAGACTTGAATCGCGATAAGGAGATCCTAATCCCCCCGCATCGTTCGGGCATCGAAAAAGAGAAAACACGTAACTGTCCAGTTCGCTTTGCGTACTCGCTGCGCAAAGTGAGGTCATACATTTCAAGAGCAGAAACTCTATGCGGGGGATGAAGAAAGCCCGGATCCTGGCAGCGCAGCCGCCAGAATCCGGGCTTTTCTTGTGCGCATGGCGAGCGCACGCAGGATCAGCATGACAGATAGGTAAGATAACGTCAGAACTGACCAGCCAGCTCGATCTGGAGTGTCCAGGCAGCTTTCCCTCCCACTTTCGAAGGGGCTCACAGGACGGGCGGAACTCCGCTTTGTCTATGCTTTCTGCTTTTCTGCCCGGGAGGATCTCTCCCAGTGGAAAACCCGAATCAGGCCGACAAGCATGAGGGACGGGAAGACAATCGAGCACAGGATGCCCAGGTGGAGGTTGTCGCCGAAGGCACCGGCTACAAAACCGGCCAGGGTTGGTCCGCCCATGCAGCCGACATCTCCCGCCAGGGCCAGGAGGGCAAACATGGCTGTTCCGCCTCCCCGGATATTTGCGGAAGACAGGCTGAAAGTCCCGGGCCACATGATGCCGACAGAGAGGCCTGTGAGGGCGCAGCCAAGGAGGGAAAGTGCAGGGATTCCGGAAAGAGAGATCAGGAGATTGCTCAGGATGCAGAGCAGGGTACTGGCGATCATGAATCGGACCAGAGGGATCTTTTCACCGAATTTCCCGTAGAGAGTCCTTGAGAGGCCCATCAGGACGCCGAAAGCCATGGGCCCGGCCAGATCGCCGATGGATTTGCTGACGCCAAGGCTCATCTCCGCGAAAGTGGAGGCCCACTGGCTGACTGCCTGCTCACTGGCGCCAGAGCAGATCATCAGGAGAAAGAAGAGCCAGAAAGGCCCGGTAGAGAGGATGTTTTTCAGTGGAGCATCGTCGATCCCATGCTCCTCCGCCAGCGTGCGGATAGGCACCCGGGTGAAGGCGATTCCGTTCAGGATCGGCAGCAG
>CADBUA010000342.1 GCA_902797665.1 uncultured Lachnospiraceae bacterium
GCGTATTTTCAAGCCGGCAGTCAAACCACAGTTCTTGCTATGGATGATCTGAAGGTGATCGGCTGTGCCTCTATCTGCTATATACGGATAATGCCCACTTTTTCGCACCCTAGCGGAAATAGAGCACACCTGATGAATGTATATACATCAGAAGGCTACCGCAGAAAGGGAATCGCAAAGGAAATGGTTTCGATTCTGATAGCGGATGCGTGGAAACGGGGTTCAACGGAAATTGGTCTTGATGCCAGCGAAACAGGACGGCCATTCTATGAGAACCTTGGATTTGTTGATTCAGATGAACGCATGGTCCTGGTTAAGGAGAGATGAGAACGACATCGGAAAAAGGGGTATCCTGATGGCATATTGGAGCGAAACTTAGAACTGGAGAAGTCTCCTGCCAGGCGATATTGGGAGAGGATCGTATCTGCTATAGAGGCAAGGTGATCGGCGGCTTATAGGATAACTGTTTTCTGCTGAAGGCTGCGAAATCTGCTCTGGCTTTGCTGCCGGAGGGTGATGAAGACCTGCCTGCCCAGTCGCAAGCTCCTTTAGGCATTCGGCCGGGCGGAGGCTCCTATGCCCGCATTCCATGTGCGCCCGGCCTTTGCTTTTGAGCTGTATGACCTCGCCCGGCGACAAGCGGCCAAAGCGGACTGGACAGGTACATGAAGACTACTGTACAAAAAATCTTTCTTGTAGACAATATGGAAAACATGGAGCTTTTCGCAGTACTGATGGAAGGAATATGGAGAACTGCCTGCTTTGAAAGAGAGGTGAGAAAAGCCATGCATATTGGTTTTTCCTATGTCGGACTGCTGTACCTTGTTCTGCTGATGATTCCAAACATCATCTGGACAAAGAACCAGCCAAAAGATTATGAGAAATATGTCGTAAACGAAAACAAAGTGTTGTTAGCATTTGAGAGGATTGGAGAAGTTCTGATTTCATGTTTTGCGCTTATCTTTTCTGACCTCAATATCAGACCATGGTCGCCCTGGTCATGGTGGCTTCTGGTATCCTTTTTGTTGATGATACTCTATGAGCTTTACTGGATCAGGTATTTCAGAAGCGAGAAAAGCATGAAGGATTTTTACAGCAGCTTCCTTGGTATTCCGGTAGCTGGAGCAACATTGCCTGTGCTGGCATTTCTGCTGTTAGCCATTTACGGGAAGAATATCATTCTTGGGATCGCTGTAGTTCTGCTTGGAATTGGGCACATTGGCATCCATCTGATGCATAAAAAGGAGATTGATAACTGTCCAGACAACTCTGCGCATCAGCTGCATAAACGCGACTGACAGCTGAGCGCTGGATCGGGCAGGTGTGTATACCGGGAACCATTCGAATCTGCCAGGTGTTTCAATGGTATATGCCCCCTCGCGCCAATTTCGCCGCAAATTCTCACGCTCGCGGGTATGTGATGCTCAGAGGCAGGACTGGGATGGGGGGAGGTGTGGAACTGGAAACAATCAATACTCCCGGTCAAAAGTCGCAGCCAATCACGACCACGTGTAAAGTTCTGCATTCGCAGAGACAGGACCTTAGCAGAATCCCGGAGGATATTCGGTAGAATCGTATCCGCAGGATGTAGACGGAACCTATCCGATGGCAAACAGAGACTTCCACACCATGTATGTGGGCGAGATTGTGGATGCTTATACCGTCGGCAGATGCGGATATGGAAGGATATGAATGAGGTTTTACCAGAATGAGCATCAGAAAATAACAGGATAGGTCAGCAGAGAACGAAAAGATCATGCATATCTCGCGCCGGGATGCAGGCTTCGTCCGCGGGAAAGCAGCTGCCATTGGGCCTTCCGGATCATGTACTGGCCTTTTCGATTTTTGCCCTGGGTGATCTGGCTGAGGATTCGGAAACAGCAGGATCGTTTTGAGGAAAGTCACATCCATTTTTTGAGGGAGGAACATTAAAGTGAAGTCAATTGTTATTTACTTCAGTGCCGAGGCCGGCAAAACAAGAAAGATCGCGAAATCCCTGGCAGAACAGGCAAAGTCATCCCTGTTCGAAATCGTACCTGAGAAGCCGTACACAGAGGCTGATCTCAGATGGACAAATCCACTGGCACGCTGTAATCGGGAGAAGATCGGAAAGAAAGATGTACTGATAGCCGGAAGAGTGGAAGAGTGGAAGAGTGGGAAAGCTACGATACCATCTATCTCGGCTTTCCAATCTGGTATTCTGGCGCTCCGAATGTGATAAACTCTTTCTGCAAAGAGTATGACTGGACAGGCAAAAAGGTCTGCATTTTTTCTACTTCCGGAGGCAGTGGCCTCGGGAAGACAGCAGAGAAGCTGATCCCATTCATGAGAGGCGCTGAAATTGCTGATGCCAGGAGGGTAAGCAGTATTGAGGAACTGGCAAGCTGGGTGAGCTGATGTCTGTAAA
>CADBUA010000343.1 GCA_902797665.1 uncultured Lachnospiraceae bacterium
AAAGGATTTCCCTCCATCGTCCCCTCCTTGCTCATCTCTGTTCACCTGATAAAAAGTATCGTATATCAGCTGAAGAATCACAAGGACGAGGCTTGTATTTTCAATGGTTTTCCTCCTTTGATGCTCATGATGTAAGCCCAATTCACCCAGTCTTTACGGAGTCCGTGACGATCTCATATCATGCCATTCCTGCCATACTATGTTATACGAACCAGGATGCGATGTCATCTGATGTGCTTGGGTGAGCGTGGTCCGCTGTAAGGGCTCCATCATCTCATCCATTCATTTCATTCAAAAGCAGCGGGCAGGCCTTTCTTCAGACATCCGATCGTTTTCTCTGAAGGCTGCTCATACAGATGGACAGCCCCTTTGCCTCTTCTCTGCCCCTTTGATCTCCGTGCTCCATGCTCCAGCACCACAGTCTTTTTCCCTTTCACTCCTCCCCTTCCTTTTCAAGAATAGCGCTGAGCTTCTCATAGCTGATAGAGCCAACCATGTTGTAGATCACTTCGCCGCGGGCATTCAGGGCAATCGTCTGCGGCAGAGTCGACGATCCGTCCACAATGTTCCAGATCAGGTCTTCCGGGGTATCCACTGCAAAAGAAAGATCCAGGCGTTCCCACCCTTGTGCCTTGATCCAGCCAGGTACATCATCCTCAGTGACGAGGGAAGAATGGACTGCCAGGATGTGGATCTTTGGATGCTCCTCCTTCAGGCGGGCAAAATAGGGGATCTCCTGCACGCAGGGCGTGCAGTAGGTTGCCCAGAGATTCAGAATTGTCACATGTCCCCTGCTATCTCTGAGATGAAAGCTTTCTCCATCCGTTGTCTCAATCGTAAAGTCAGCCAGCTGCTGCCCAGGCTCTGAGCCCACCGGCGCATCACTCTGAAATAGAAGCTCCGATGCCGCTTCCATTTCTCTTTCGGTATCTGCCAGACCCTCAGACTCCGCAGCGGTTTCAGTTCCTGTTTTTATACCACTTTCAGAAGCTGCTTCTGTCTCTGTTGCCGCCTGCGTACGAAAAGCTGCCTCCGCTTCTGTTTGTGGCCTGTTTTCCCCTTCCTCCGCCAGAGATGACTCACTTTCAGACTCCTGCTTCTGTCCGGCTGTCCCGATTTCTCCTTCAGGATACGATATGTCGATCCTTCCGATCCCATTCGAAGGAACAGGATTCTCTTTCCTGCCCTCAGGTAGATTGAAATAGAAAAGAGCCAGGCAAAGAATCAGAAGCCAGGCGCCCCAGAAGATGCCTGTCCTGTTTTTCTGTCCACGCTTCTCATTCCCATTCCGCAGATTCTTCAGGCCTGTCTCTCCGGAAGAGCCCTTGAGAATCCTGCTGCCCACCCGGATTGAAATCGCTGATCTAAGGCAGGTCTCCATACATTGTCCACAGTGAATACACTCCCGGTCTCCCACTTTTCGGACATCCATTTTGCAGGCCTGGACACAGTTGCCGCAGTGATTGCACTTCACCGGATCCACCCGGACACCGATCAGAGCCGCTCTGCTGAAAAGACTGTAGATGGCCCCGAGCGGGCAGAGGAACCTGCAGAAAAACCGAAAGGCAAACACAGAGCAAAGCCCAATGCCAAGCATGATCAACACCTTCCGCGTGAACAGGATCCCCAGCATCGAGAACAACTCTCCATTCCCGGGGGCTCTGAGAAGCCCCACAGCCCCCTCAAGAGTTCCAGCCGGACATATGTATTTGCAGAACGCGGGAAGCGGCAGGTTCTGTTTCAGACCATACCAGAGGGGGAGGGCCAGGACAAACACTGCCAGGATTCCATACTTGATTCCCGATAGGACCCTTGTTGCCCGTCCTTTCTTCAGCTTTCTTGTCGGAAGCCTGTAGAGAAGCTCCTGAATCAGCCCCATTGGACAGAGCCAGCCACAGATCGTCCGCCCCGCCAGAAGCCCGAAGAGAAGAAGAATTCCCATAATATAGGTCCCTGCCCGGCTCCCGGAGGACGCACAGGCATTCTGAAGCGCCCCCAGTGGACATGCCCCAATGGCGCCCGGACAGGAGTAGCAGTTCAGTCCTGGAACGCAGATGCCCTTCATCTTTCCTGTATAGATCTCTCCGGCAGGAAATCCCTTCAGATTTGCATTGTAGAGAAGCGCACAGTATAGCTGCACCAGGCGCCGGTTCGCCGGGCGTTGTGCCTTCCGCCAACCTTTTCCTTTATTATCCAAGACCAACACACTCCGTACAGATGCTTACAGCTTTGACCAGCACATCCCGCATGCTTCCATTGATCACGCCGTGCAGGATCAGAACGCCTGCCAGGATCAGAAAGAGAATCCGAGCCGCACGCAGGCCTTTGGTCATACTTGCTGCTTCGATTTCTGTCGATTTATCTGCTTCTCTTGATTCTTCTGATGGATCGCTTGTGTCTGATGTGGACACTTGATTCATCGAATCGAGGCTTGCCGATATATCTGACATCTCCACTATCCTTGATGCACGGGATGCATGGGATGGATCCATGAGGTTCATGTTCCCATCTTCTGTTCTTTTTTCGTAACTGTCCAGTTCGCTTTGCGCACTTGCTGTGCAAAGCGAGGCTATACATTTCAAAATCAAAGGCCGGGCGCAGATTGAATGCGAGGACAGGAGCCTGCACCCAGCCCTGTTCCTGGAAAGGAGCCTGCGACTGGACAGGTACCTTTTTTCCAGCAGATCTTTTTCCTCTGCGCCCGTGTCTTTGCGAAGAAGCAGTCTCGCCTCCGAGATCTCATCCCGGATCATCCTCTCCCTCCAGATTTCTGTGAGAAGAAGGATTCCAAGAGCGGTGAAGCTCCAGGGAGCAATGTGAAGAAGCAGTTCCCCCATCATCCATTCCAGATCGGTGCTTTCAAAGTGTTTTCCATCAAGAAGGTAGAGAAGGGCAGGCAAAAGAGCCATTCCCGCAAAAAGGATTCCCAGAAATCGGAGCCTGTTCTGCGCTCTCCGCGCTCTCCGCATTGTCTCTGAGGGAGCAGCGACTCTCTGAAAAAGAAGGTCTCTCAGGATTTCCGGGTCCTTCCCCTCTTCCGCTTGTTCATCCTTGATTCCCAGGATAAGGCCTGCAGCCAGAAATCCGATGGACATGAGGAAAAGAGGGCTCAGCCGGGAAAGCTTCTCCCTGACGATCTCCCTCGTAAAGATCCAGGTCATCGGATCCAGGGCATGCTGCTGAGCCCCCTCCCTGTAGATGTCAAGGAATCCCAGGCCCGGGAGAAGGAAGAGCGCTGCACAGAGAAAGGCTGAAATCCACAGATACAGTTTCACTCGTGTCATAATCACCTCGCCATCAATAGGTCCTCACATGAACATGCGCCAGACTCCTTGGTTTTACCGCAAGCATAAGAATTTGAAAGAATGAATGCAAGCAGACCTATATCATCTGGCAACTGGCAAATTCCAAAGGTTCCCGTTGTATAAGCCTGCTTGCTTTTCGCTGCGAGCACCTCAGGTCTGCAGCAGTGTATGCGCCGCTGCAAAGGAGTCGCCTATGGCAAAGCATAAATGCCTCCGGCATATTTCCTGATTCCTGCTTCCATACGCACTGATATCCAAAACTCTATGGAAGGCTTTGTCACTGCGTTCAAGATAGCATATTTTCATCTTCCTGCAAACAAATCCATCACATCAGGCACAATAACGCACTCCCGCCTCAGGAGTGAAGGCTGCCGCATGAAGCACCTGGATGATCCAGGCAAAAATACCTGGAGACCCGGCATCTTCAAAATCACATCCTTGGAGAGCACAAATGCTTATTCCGAAACGACCTGCGTTCAAAAACACAATATCCAGGGCGTCAGGCAGCGTAAACATATAGATGGATATGGATATGTTCTTATATTGATAGATAGCGATGCATTCAATGCCCCTCCGAAACTCATAAGCAGTTTCCTCTTCTTCCGTTTGCTTTGGATTTTTCGATAAAGATCGATGTATTTGTGGATTTGAATTCCCGGAAATCCACCGGATTCATCCTGGTTTATGCCTGCTCGCAGCTTCTTCTCCCGGAAGGAGCAAATTTCTTCATTATTTTTTTCGATTTTTTATGTTTTTTCTGATTCTCCCTGTTTCTTTCTTGAAAATCTGCCATCCATTGCATGGTCCGCTTTTCTCTTTCCAGCTGGCATGCTCTGTTTGTCCCGGCTTATCCAACCTTTCCCGTTCAGAGAAA
>CADBUA010000344.1 GCA_902797665.1 uncultured Lachnospiraceae bacterium
GCTCAGCTGTCTTTGCTTATTTACTGCGTAAAGCGTGCTAAAACAGCGCCAAAAGAAAAGTCTGGCCGCTCATTCCATGCGGGCGCAGGAGCCTGCGCCCATGCGAATGTCTGCAGGCGCGTGCGGCTGGACAGCTGCAAAGTAACAAAAGACAGAGATGGTAATGGAAACAGAAATGGAATCGCAGTCCAGCTGTTTGGAGACAGAGTCAGACCTCAGATCCTGCCGGATCCATTTGGGCTGAGGAGGACGCGGATATCCTGACAACTATACCCGTGAGCGGGTATATACCTGTTCTTCCCGGTAGAAGAGAATCTCCGTATTCACTTGGGTGAGGCTAAGACCTATAGCGACATAAAACGACAATAAGCGGAGGATCAGACCATGAATCAGACTTTTTTTGACCACATCCCCACGAATCTTCCGGGTGGTTTTTTCATATACAGAGCGAAAGGGGCAGAAGAGCTGTGCTTCGCTGACAAGAATGTCCTGGACCTCTATGAGTGCGAAACAATTGAAGAATTTCGTTCCTATACAGGGAACAGCTTTCGCGGCATGGTTGTTCCGGGAGACCTTGATCGGGTGGAGAGAGAAATCGCGCTCCAGACCTTCCAGAGCGGGGAGCGGCATGATTATGTCTATTACCGCATTCAGACCAGGCTGGGGAAGACCCGCTATGTAGAGGACTTCGGACATCTGGTCTATGATGATGATGGAGACAGTTTCTTTTATGTCTTCATCGGAGAAGTCCCGGAGTCTGTCTATGTCAAGATGAACCAGAGGGACTGGGAGAAGAGGGTTGGATACCGGGAGACGGTGAATAAAAGCGCCCTGACCGGTCTGATTGAGGAGAATGATTTCTTCGCCTCCTGCGAAGAAAACCTTTCCAGGCTGCAGGTCAACTGGCTCCTCTTCGCCATTGATCTGCAGCATTTCAAGCTCTACAACGAGTGGTATGGCCGTGAGGCCGGGGACAGGGTTTTGTCTGAAATCGGGCAGAAACTGGAGCTGATCGCGGAGGCGCATGCGGGCGTCGCCGGATATTTTGGCGGCGATGATTTCGCCTTGCTGGTTCCTGGGGGAAATTTCAACGCAGACCAGCTATTTGACTGCATCCATCAGGTCCTTGTTCGGAATGGGGCCTCCATTGGCTTTCTGCCTGCCATCGGGGCCAGCTATTCCCAGGGGAACATCTCTGCCTATACGCTCTATGACCAGGCTTCCTTAGCCTGCCATGAGGCAAAGGGCGATCTCAGGACAAGAGTCAAGTTCTTCTCCCAGGCCATGATCAGCCAGACGGAGGAGGATTACAGGGTTTTGTCGGAGTTTAAGGAGGCTCTGTCAAAGGGGGAAATCACCTTTTATCTCCAGCCCCAGGCCTGCTCTGAGAACGGGCAGATCGTGGGGGCGGAGGCGCTGGCCCGCTGGGTCCTGCCTGATGGGAAGCTGATCCCGCCTGTCTCTTTCATTCCGACCTTGGAGCGCTATGGATTCATTCCGGACCTGGATCGGCATATCTGGGAAGCGGTCTGCAAGTGGATCCGGGCCATGCAGGATGAGGGGAGATGCCTGGTTCCGGTATCTGTCAATATCAGCCCTGTGGATATCTTCACCATGGATGTACCGGGCTTTTTTGAAGAACTGGTTCAGAAGTATCAGATTCCCAAAAGCGTGATCAAGGTCGAGATTACCGAGTCGGCTTACAGCGAGAGCTCTGAGCGGATCCGGTCCACAGTTCAGGAGTTTCGGGACCAGGGTTTTGTCGTCCTGATGGACGACTTCGGGAGTGGCTTCTCCTCCCTGAACATGCTTCGGGAACTGAACGTGGACGTCATCAAGCTGGATGCCTACTTTCTTCAGATGAACAAGAACAATGAGCGGAAGGGGATGCACATCATAGAGTCTGTCATCAACATGGCAAAGACGATGGCTATGCCAGTCATTGTGGAAGGGGTAGAGACAAAAGAACAATGTGATTACCTTCTGGGACTTGGCATCCGCTTCATTCAGGGCTACTTTTTCTATAAACCTATGCCTGCCCAGGCGTTCTGCGAGCTGCTTGGAGAGGAAGGCAAGGTGAATCCCAACGGCTTTGTCTTCACAGCCAATGAGGAATTCAGGGTCCGGGAGTTTTTGAATGACACCGTTTACAGCGATTCCATGCTGAACCATATCATCGGACCCGCGGCGATCTACGCCGTACATGGGCAGGATGTCGATATCATCCGCTTCAACCAGATGTTTTACCGCGCTGTGAATGTGCCGGATTTTAATTCAAAACTTTTGAGCATTCAAAAGCTCATGCCGCCAAAGGAACAGCCGCTATTCTTATCTACCTTCAGGAAGGCTTATGACGACCGGCTCAACGGAGCGGGTGGAGTCTTTACTTTCAAGAAGATCGATGGGTCTGCCGCCCGATTTCTGATTCAGTTCTACTTCCTGAACGAGGATGAGGGAACCAACCGCTTTTATGGGTCGGCCAGGGATGTGACGGACATTACCAATCTCCACCGGCACATGGAACTGCTTTCCCGCTTTACCTCCCGGACCATTCTTTTTTTGCTCTATCGACAGGGTGTCTACTCCTTCGAGGTGACTGCCCATGGCCTGGAGAAGGACCTGGGGATTTCCAGGCAGGAACTCTCGGACGAGCTCAATGCCAATGCCTTTTACAGGCGTCTGGTGCCGGCCAGCGAAAGATCCTTCTGGAACATCGCCCAGAGATGCGCAGAGAGCCGGGAGAGTACCTCGGCGAAACTGGTCATCAGGGGGAACCGGGGCAATCTTCTGGATGTGATTGTCGATGCCGACTATGTGGATGATGAACTTGGAGATGTGAAATGCATCCTTTCAATTAGAAGAAACATGAAAAAAGATGCGATTGCAGAGAGCTGATCCTGTCAGGAGGGCCCGATGCTGATGGGCTCCTGCTTCAGGCTGTCAGGGCCTTTCTGAGGGACCCGATGAGCACTCTGCCTGGGCGTTCGATCAGGCGTTTTTCATTCAAAAATACAGGCTAGACAAGAGAAGGTTCAGAAATAAGGCCGGTTTAATATATGAGTTATACGGATATCGCACTGCTATCGCTTGCTGTGCATTGTATTGTCAATTATTCGGCACTGAGCAGTCAGCATTTTGAAGAAGACTTTTCGGCAGGGAAAACATATCGATGGCTTATGTGGAGCATCGCGTGCTTTTTCTTCATAGACGCAATCTGGGGCGTCTTGTTTGATGCACAGCTGATCAAAGCCGTCTATATCGTCACCGTCGTGTATTTTATTCTGATGACGACCATGGTCTTTCTCTGGTCCCGCTTTGTGATCAGTTACCTGCAGGAGGAGAATCGGCTGATCAAAGCCCTCTATTATATCGGCCGCTGGTTTCTTGTCTTTGTCGGCACTGTTCTGCTTTTGAATGTTTTTTTCCCGATTATGTTCTGGTTTGATGAGAACGGAGCGTATCATGCGGGCAGTATGAGATATGTCACACTCCTTCTGCAGATCCTGATGTTCCTGGCGTCGACAGGTTATGTGATGTTCACAACAAAGGGGGCCGGGAAAGTCAGGATCCGCCATCACCTGGCCATTGGATCCTTTGGGATCTGCATGTCGTTCATGGTGATCCTGCAGGTGATGTATCCACTGCTGCCCCTTTATTCCATCGGCTGTCTTCTGGGCACCTCCGTTCTTCATACCTTTGTTCTGGAGGACATGAAGGAGGATCGCAGACTTGAGCTGGAGGAACTTCTTCGCAGGGAACAGGAGCAGAGACAGGAGCTTGGTTCCGCCCGGCAGCTGGCCTATTCGGATTCTCTCACTGGGGTCAAAAGCACACATGCCTACGTCGAGGCAGAAAAGAGAGTGGATGAGCGCATCTCCTGCGGGGAACTGATCGAGTTCGCTGTGATTGTTTTTGATGTGAATGGCCTCAAGCATGTGAATGACACGCTGGGGCATGAAGCCGGAGATCAGCTTCTGAAGAGAGCCTGCCGGCTTATCTGCGTAACGTTTCAGCATAGCCCGGTCTTTCGGATCGGTGGCGACGAATTTGTGGCGATGCTGGAAGGGCAGGACTATCAGAACAGAGAAGCACTCCTGGAAAGCTTTGAAAGCAGGGTGGAGGAAAACCTGAAAAAAGGCGAGGTGGTGCTTGCAAGCGGTCTTGCCGTATACCGGCCGGGAATTGATCACACCTACCGGCGCATCTTTGAGCGGGCAGATGTCAGGATGTATGACCGGAAGAGCAGACTGAAAGCGATGGGAGAGGGAGGAATTCAGTAACGCGGGAAACAGATTCAGAGCGGTGAGCAGGGATAAAAAACGGCATAAGGCCACCTTTTTGCCAACATGATCTCGCGTCAGACCGGAACAGAGAGCGTGAATCGAAGAGCGCATTTTCGGGATGGCGATTGCAGGGAAGATACAGCCGCCACCGCATGGATCAGATCCGA
>CADBUA010000345.1 GCA_902797665.1 uncultured Lachnospiraceae bacterium
CAGGAGAAGGCGGCTGCCTCTACGGAGGAGACCAAAGCACGTCTTCAGGGAAAGGGATTCAGCCTGAGCAAAGAGCCCGAGCTTTTGGATGACCCGGAGGGACAGCCTGAAAGTGGTCTTTCCGGGGCTGAGATTCCCCAGCCGGGTCAGTCTTTGGGGACGACGGCATCCCCTGTATCTCCCACAGGGCAGAATGGTGGAATCTCCTACGATGAGCAGAGCCTTCAGGAGGATCTGGTCCGCAGCATGCGGGAGATCGTCGACGGGGTCGGGGCCAGAAACGATGTGGACGAGGAGGAGAGTGCCCTCGAACGGGTCATTGATGAGTCCAAGGAGGACCAGGAGGCGGCTGTCGCCGCCCGCGGCGCCAGGATGACCATGGAAGACAGCCGTGTCCAGTCCCAGACTGTGGATCTGATGCCGAATGAGCCGAACATCGACGACATTCTGCTGTCTATGAATAAACAGATCGGGCGTGCCCAGCAGGAATCCGGAGCTGCCCCGGTTCTCTCCGCCTCCGAGGAGGCGGCCATGAATGATCACGCGGCGGGGAAGGTCGGCAGCATGTATGCCGCGGGCCCGGAGCTCACGGAGAGCATTCCTGTCCGTCTGAAAAAACCAGAGGCAGGACGGGAGATGGAAATGCCGGTATCAGCCGCATCGCCGCTGGCAGAACCTCAGCCGAAAAGTGCGCCGGCATCCAAGATAGGCCAGCCTGTCTATATGTCCGGAACACCTGCCTTTGAGACTCCTCAGCCTGAGAGAGAGGCGAATGCGCCCCAGGCAGTTTCGCTGGCAGAGGAGGAGAGGGCTGAATCTTCGATATCTTCGGGATCTCCTCAGGCATTTCAGGCAGGGACGGGCTTTTCTGGATCAGCTGGCTCCATCCCTTATGAAGCGGCGAAATCTCCGGACAGACCGGTGGAGGCAGCAGCTGAGAACACAGATGGAGAGATGCCTGTGTCAGCCGCATCCGCGCCGAAGGCGATCTCTGATGAGAAGGAGGATGTCGCCCCGATGACGACCAGGAGTGTCTCGACGCTCCAGAATGCCGTCAAGGATGCCGGGGATCAGCTCGCGGCCCAGACGATCAGGGCGCAGCAGAACCTGGCGGATGCCACCAGAAAAGCCCAGAGTGATGTCTACAGTACTGTTCCGGAGCGTATTCCGGAGCGTCCGGCCCCAATTTACGCACAGCCGAGGGTTGAATACACAGAAGAAATCGCCAGGGCCAGGACGAGAGTCCTGCCCACGGAAGAGATCGCCCGCCTGCATTGGAAGTATATGGCCGAGGAGGCGATGTCAGCCGCGGCAGGCCCGGCGCAGTCCCAGGCAGCACCAGCGCAGTCCCCGGCCGGAGCGGCAGAGCCGGCAGGCCCCTCCTTCACAGCTGAGCCGTCCGGCCCATCTTTCACGGCAGAGCCGGCAGGTCCTTCCTTTACAGCAGAGCCGGCCGTGAAGAGCACTTCCTTCAGCGCTGATCATGCGGCAGGCATCCAAACGGACTTCGGGCCCCAGGGCAGTTCTCCCGCTCAGAAGAGTAAAGTCTCTCAGGACACCAAGATCCGGCCAATTTCGAAAGCTGCGGCCCAGGACTTCCAGAACCTGGGAAAGAGCAAGACTCAGCCCTTCTTTGCCGAGGGGAATGTCACTCCGCCTCAGGAAGCGCCTGAAGGGCCAGGGATCCAGACCTTCTTCGGACAGACTGAGGCGCGGCACGCAGAACCAGGCCAGATTCAGCGGGAGGTCCAGGAGTCTCCCTACTACAGAAACCGGGCGATGCTGAAGGACTACCACCGGGACCTCTTCCGGGGCTTCCTCGGGATCGGAAATCTGGAAGAACAGATCGCCAACGCCATTGACCAGGCTGAGAGCAAGCAGGACGACCGTACATCCAGAACCGGGAACGTGCTGATTCTCGGGGCCCATGGCTGCGGCAAGACAACGATCGCCACCGGGATCGCCAAGGCAATCGCGGAGGATAAGGGAACGCATTCAGTGAAGATGGCGAGAATCTACGCGGCGGATCTGAACCGCAAGGATATCGCGGCCACCATCGCCAAGATTGCGGGCGGTGTCCTGATCATCGAGGAGGCGGGAGATCTGGAGGACGGCATCGTCGACCAGATCACCACAGCGATGGAGTTCCGCACCGACGGAATGATCGTGATCCTGGAGGATGAACAGCGCTATGTCCACGATCTCCTGATGCGGCATCCGCGCTTTACGATGAAGTTTACCTCACAGATCTACATCCCGGCTTTCACGACAAATGATCTGCTGAATTTTGGTCAGATCTACGCGAAGACCAAGGATTACGTGCTCTCCGACAAGGCCGCAGACGCTCTCGCGGGGCGCATCAACGCGGTATCCCAGACCGGGGAGGCGGTATCGATCACAAATGTGATCGAGCTGGTGGACCGGGCGATCCACAACGCGGGTAAGCTGTTCAGAAGGATTGGCTCCGCGAAAAAGCGCTATGACACCCAGGACCGTATCATTCTGAGAGAGAAAGACTTCAAGTAAATACAGGGGAACTGTCCAGTTCGCTTTGCGCACTTGCTGCGCAAAGCGAGGTCATACAGTTCAAAGGCAAAGGCCGGGCGCACATTGAATGCGGGCGCAGGAGCCTGCGCCCGGCCCTGCACCTGGACAGGAGCCTGCGGCTTGACAGGTACAATACAGGAAGTGGTCATACTGATTCATAAAAAGAGCGATGTCTTCTCGTGAAATATATGTAATATGGCTTAAGACTGATATATATGTAGAAATGAGAGCCAAACATAATAAAAAGCGGATATCTTGACACGCCCCAGAGAGGCCGCTATACTGTCGAAGGTTTTTGGTTCATCCTGTGTGGACTTAACAAATCGGCACGAAAGCGCTGAAAATCCCTGGATCTGTCTTGAACCCTTATCCTGACAGACTGACAAATAGGACTGATCAGGTTGAAAAAACTGAAAAGCATTTGGATGTCTGGATCATTGAGATTCGATGAGAAGGGAATGAGTAAGGGAAAGTAAGGGAATTAAGAAGGGAAAGGGAAAAAAGGAGGGTTATTATGAAAAAGTTATTGGCTTTGACGCTGGGGATGGTGATGGCACTTACCGCAGCCGGAGCTTCATTTGCGGGCGAGACAGAGGCGGATGTGGTGATCCCCTCTGACATGAAGGTTGGCTTTATCTTCCTTCACGATGAGAACTCCACCTACGATCTCAACTTTATCAACGCCGCGAAGGAAGCGGCGGCGGAACTTGGCATGTCTGAGGATCAGATTGTCCTGAAGACCAATGTCCCGGAAGGGCAGGAGTGCTATGATACCGCGGCGGATCTGGCCGATGGCGGCTGCTCTGTGGTGTTCGCGGACAGTTTCGGCCATGAGGATTATATGATCCAGGCTGCGCAGGAGTTCCCGGAGGTTGAGTTCTGCCACGCCACCGGAACCAAGGCGCATACGGAGGGGATTGAGAACTATCACAACGCGTTTGCCTCCATCTACGAAGGCCGCTACCTGGCAGGTGTCGCTGCCGGGCTGAAGCTTAATGAGATGATCGCAAACGGTGAGTTCAGCGAGGACGAAGCGAAGGTCGGCTATGTCGGCGCTTTCACCTACGCAGAAGTGATTTCGGGCTACACATCCTTCTTCCTGGGTGTCCGGAGCCAGTGTCCGTCAGCCACGATGGAAGTTACCTTCACAGGATCCTGGTATGATGAGACTGCTGAGAAGGAAGGCGCGAACAAGCTCATCTCCGACGGATGCAAGCTGATCTCCCAGCACGCGGACTCCATGGGAGCCCCGACAGCCTGTGAGGATGCCGGTATCCCGGATGTGTCCTACAATGGAAGCACGATTGATGCCTGCCCGAACACCTTCATCATCTCCTCCCGCATCAACTGGACTCCGTACTTCAAGTATGCGATCCAGAAGGCCGCAGCTGGTGAGCCGATCGAGGCAGACTGGACCGGCACCATCGCGACAGGTTCTGTTGAGCTGAGTGAGCTGAATGAAAACGTCGCGGCTGAGGGAACAAAGGAGAAGCTTGAGGAAGTCATGGCTGCCCTTGAGGATGGAAGCCTTCATGTGTTTGATACTTCCACCTTCACGGTGAACGGAGAGGAGCTCAGCTCCTATCTGGCGGATGTCGACACGGACGAAGCTTATGAGAAGGATACGGACGTCATCGCTGACGGCTACTTCCATGAGTCTGAGTACCGCAGTGCTCCTTACTTTGATATCACAGATGGTTTCGACGGCATCGAGCTGCTCGACACCAACTTTGGCTGATCGGAAATAGAAGGATGGAGAAGGCAAAAGCCCGATCGGGGCTTTTGCCTCTCCATCCGTAAAGAAAGAGGCAGCGCCCTTCGCGCTGCCCTTTTCGGTATAGCGGGAAGTACGAAGGACGGAAGAATCCGGAAGTGCCTTTTGGGGGATCATCCTTAGGGAACAGGTCAGAGAGGACTCACACGGGAGCTTCCGTGCCGCACGCACATGCCACCTGGAGTGATCCATCCGTGCTATGGCACGATGGATGTCGAGATTCTTGTCAGAGAATTCTGGGAACTGTCCAGTCAGCTTTGCTTTCCTTGCACCGGATGTAACAATATATATCAAAAGCGAAGTATAAGTGTATATTTCATACGGGCGCAAGAGTCTGCAGATGGCTCGGACCTGAAGGCGCCTGTGACTGGGCAGATCCGAATCTGAAAACCTGAGATCAGGAGAGCAGGAGGACCAAGTGGAAGAGAGCAGGAAAGGCGGCGGAAGAACGCCTGCGGTGTCGATGCGCGGCATTACCAAGACATTTGCCGGCGGAGTCATCGCCAATGACAATGTAGATCTGGACATCTATCGGGGAGAGATCATCGCGCTGCTGGGAGAGAACGGGAGCGGGAAGACGACCCTGATGAATATGCTGTCCGGAATCTACTGTCCGGACGCGGGAACAATCGCCATCAATGGCAGGAAAACAGAGATCCGCTCCCCCAAGGATGCCCTGGATCTGGGGATCGGCATGGTTCATCAGCACTTCAAACTGGTAGATGTCATGACTGCCGCGGAGAACATCATTCTGGGGCTGAAAGAGGGACGGCGTCTTGATCTTAAGGCGGCATCGAAAAGGATCCAGGAGATCTGTGACGCCTACGGCTTTGATCTGAATCCGGATCAGAAGATCTACGACATGTCGGTTTCCCAGAAGCAGACCGTCGAGATCGTCAAGATGCTTTACCGAAAGGCGGATATCCTGATTCTGGACGAACCGACCGCGGTGCTCACACCGCAGGAGTCAGACCGTCTCTTTGATGTTCTCCGGAACATGAAAGCGGACGGCAAGGCCATCGTTATCATCACCCACAAGCTTCACGAGGTGTTGGATGTCTCTGACTGGGTCGATGTGCTCCGGGCTGGGAAGTTTATCGGAAGTCTGAAGACATCAGAGACCAACGAGGCCGAGATGACAGAGATGATGGTTGGCCACGCGGTCAGACTGAACATCAACCGGCCGGAGGTAAAGAATCCAAAGCCCCGGATCGAGGTCGAGGGCCTCACGGTGAGAAGCTCGGACGGATTGTTGAAACTGCAGGATGTCTCTTTCACGGCCCGGTCCGGGGAGATCCTCGGTATCGCCGGAATTTCGGGCAGCGGTCAGAAAGAGCTTCTGGAGTCCATGACGGGGCTGTGCAGAATCGAGAGCGGGGATATCCGCTACATCTACGATGACGGCAGGAAAAAGAGTATCGTGGGGGACAGCCCGCTGGAGATCGCCAGACTTGGCGTCCAGCTTTCCTTTGTTCCGGAGGACCGGCTGGGCATGGGTCTGGTCGGAAATATGGATCTCACCGGCAACATGATGCTCCGCTCCTTCCGGAACGGGAACTCCATCTTCACGGATCGGAAGTCTCCGAAGGCGCTGGCAGGCCGGGTGGTGGATCAGCTGGAAATCAGTACGCCCTCCCTGCAGACACCTGTCAGACGTCTATCTGGTGGAAATGTACAGAAGGTTCTGCTGGGTCGGGAGATTGCCTCGGAGCCGACTGTTCTCCTGACGGCTTACGCGGTGCGCGGACTTGACATCAATTCCTCCTACACGATCTACCGCCTCCTGAACGAGCAGAAGGAGCGTGGGGTCGCGGTTATCTATGTCGGGGAGGAACTGGATGTCCTTCTGGAACTCTGCGATCGGATCCTGGTTCTGTGCGGAGGATGTGTCAGTGGGATTCTGGACGCTCGGACCAGCAGCAAGAATGAGGTAGGTCTCCTGATGACCTCCCTGAGAGGTGGGCGAGATGAATGACGCAGCGAAAAGCAAAATGAAGGCCCGCATTCACATCGTAAAGAGGGCGGCTATGCCCTGGTACCAGGCAGCGGGCATCAGAGCCCTGGCGCTGTTTCTGGCGGTGATTGTCTGCGGAATTGTGACCTACGTCCTGACTGGGGATAATCCGGCTTCCGTCTTCAAGACGATCTTTGAAGGGAGTTTCGGATCCGAACGCAGGTTCTGGGTCATGCTCCAGAACCTGTCCATGCTTCTCTGCGTCTCTTTGGCCATGGCACCGGCTTTCCGGATGCGCTTCTGGAACATCGGCGGAGAGGGACAGGTTCTGGTCGGATGTCTGGCAACAGCAGCCTGCATGATCAATCTCGGCGGGAAGATTCCCAACGGATTTCTGATTTTCATGAGCCTGATGGCGGCAGTATCTGCCGGGGCTTTCTGGGCTTTTATCCCGGCTGCCTGCAAAGCAAACTGGAATACAAATGAGACACTGTTTACCCTGATGATGAACTATGTCGCGACCCAGCTGACCGCCTACTACATCATCATCTGGGAGTCCCCCAAGGGTTCCGGCAAGGTCGGAATCATTCAGCAGAAAAGCCAGGCCGGATGGCTTCCCCAGATCGGCCAGTACAAGTATCTTCTGCCGGTTCTGGTGGTCTTCATCCTGACGATCATCGTCTACATCTATATGCGCTACAGCAAGCAGGGCTACGAGCTGGCTGTGGTCGGGGAGAGTGAGAAGACTGCCCGCTATGTCGGAATCAGTGTCCCTCGGGTCATCGTCCGGTCGATGATTCTCTCGGGTGCCATCTGTGGACTCTGCGGCTTTCTTCTGGTCGCCGGGACGGATCACACCATCACGACCACCCTGGCAGGCGGCCGGGGCTTCACGGCGGTCATGGTGGCCTGGATGGCAAAGTTCAACCCCATCGGCATGATCTTCACCGCCTTCCTTCTGGTCTTCCTGAATAAGGGAGCCGGGGAGATCGCGACTTCTTTTGGGCTGAACCAGTCCTTTTCAGATATCCTGTCCGGCATCATCATCTTTTTCCTGATCGGCTGTGAATTCTTCATTTCCTATCGGATTGTCCGGCAGAGAGGGGAGGGTCAGAATGTTTGATTTTGTGTCTTTCATCCCGAGAGCGGTGATGCAAAGCATTCCGCTGCTTCTGGGCAGCACCGGGGAGACGATTACGGAGAAGTCGGGAAACCTGAACCTGGGAATCCCCGGCATCATGTATGTCGGCGCGATTTCAGGCGTCATCGGGTCCTTCTTCTATGAGCTCTCGCTCCCGGACCGGTCCCTGATCAATCCTTACCTGGGGATTCTGATCCCACTGAGCTGCTGCCTGCTCGGCTCCTTCCTGATGGGGCTTTTGTACTGTTTTCTGACCGTCACCCTCAGGGCTAACCAGAATGTGACGGGCCTGGCTCTGACCACCTTCGGTGTAGGCTTTGGCAACTTTTTCGGCGGCTCCCTGATAAAGCTGACCGGGGGCGCGGTTCCGTCCATTGCCCTGTCGGCAACCAGCAAGTGCTTCTCGAAAGTCCTGCCTTTCGCCAAGGACACGGGGATTTTTGGGAAACTGGTCTTAAGCTACGGTTTTCTGGCCTACGCGGCGATTGTGATTGCCCTTCTCAGCTCCTATGTCCTGAACCGGACACGGACAGGACTGCAGCTTCGGGCTGTGGGGGAGAATCCGTCCACAGCGGATGCGGCCGGGATCAATGTGACCAGGTATAAGTACGCGGCCACCTGCATCGGCAGTATGATCGCGGGGCTTGGGGGCCTGTATTATGTCATGGACTACGCCTCCGGCGTCTGGTCCAACGACGCCTTCGGCGACCGGGGCTGGCTGGCCATCGCTCTGGTCATCTTTACCATCTGGAGACCCAATGTGGGGATTCTGGCCTCCATCCTCTTTGGCGGCCTCTACATCCTCTACCTCTTCATCCCGACAGGTACCAACCTGGCCATCAAGGAGATCTACAAGATGCTGCCCTACCTGGTGACCATCATCGTCCTGGTTCTCATTTCGACGAGGAGAAAGAAGGAAAACCAGGCGCCGGAGGCGCTGGGCCTTCCCTATTTCCGGGAAGAAAGATAAGGCCTTAAGTCAGAGAAAAGTCCATAAAAGTCAATAGGGGGCATAAAAGCCCTGGAGGGAGGGCCATAGACTGGCAGATTGGAAGGTCAGGAGGCATGCGGGGAGTCCCCGCATGCCTTGTTCAGTTGACTTGAAAGTATCTCTGAAGCTATAATAAGTTATTCTTAACTGCAATGAATATGCAGAGTCGTGAAGGGTATTTCCTCCATATTAGAGATACCCGCTGGCATAAAGACCTGAAAGATCGGAATCGAGAGGAGAATACTTTACGTGAAGCGCCTGCGTGTCAGTGTGCTTTCGGGTATAGAGAAGGGAGGTCTGGTCAATGGAGCCTGAAAAAACTGAGAGAATCGCGATGAAACCTGAGGCGGCACGGATTGAAGCGAAGCCGGAGGCAGTGAAGATAGAGGCGAAACCAGAAGCGGAAAGGCTCACAGCGAAACCAGATCCAGAAATGCTTGAAGACAAAAGCGGAGGGATGACAAATATGGCAGAAAAAGAGATGAAGCCGGAATTCGGCTATGAGTTTCTCGGGGATCTGGACCAGTATCTCTATGATAAGGGCGTGCACTACGATATTTTCCGCAAGATGGGCGCTCATCCATCCACATACAATGGACAGAGCGGCATTCACTTCGCAGTCTGGGCGCCTCACGCAAGGGAAGTTTATGTGATCGGAGAGTTCAACGGCTGGAACGAGGGCGCGGATCTGATGAAGAAACTGGAGCCGGCCGGGTTCTGGGAACTGTTTCTGCCTGAGGCCAAGGTTGGCCAGATGTACAAGTATCTGATCATCGCCGCGGATGGAAGGAAGCTTTACAAGGCGGATCCTTATGCCAATCAGGCGGAAATGCGCCCGGGCACCGCGTCTGTCATTGCTGACATTGCCTCGATCAAGTGGACTGACGATCTGTGGATGAAGAAGCAGTCCGCTTTTCACCAGGACAATGCGCCGATCGCCATCTACGAGTGCCATATCGGTTCCTGGATGCGGCATCCGCATGGGGAGAACGAGGACGGTTTCTATAACTACCGTTATTTCGCTCATGCGATCACCGACTATCTGGTGACGATGGGCTACACCCACATCGAGCTCATGGGCATCGCGGAGCATCCCTTCGACGGTTCCTGGGGCTATCAGGTCACGGGTTACTACGCGCCGACCTCCCGCTACGGAACGCCGGAGGACTTCGCGTACATGGTGAACTATCTGCACCGCCACAATATCGGTGTCATTCTGGACTGGGTGCCGGCGCACTTCCCCAAGGATGCCCACGGGCTCGGGGAGTTCGACGGGACGGCCTGCTATGAGTATGCGGATCCCAGGAAGGGCGAGCATCCGGACTGGGGAACCAAGGTCTTTGACTTTGGCAAGAGTGAGGTCAAGAACTTCCTCATCGGCAATGCGCTCTTCTGGCTGGAGCAGTTCCATGTGGACGGCCTCCGCGTGGATGCGGTGGCTTCGATCCTCTACCTGGACTACGGGCGTCAGGGCGGCCAGTGGGTTCCGAACATCTACGGCGGGAACAAGAACCTGGAGGCCATTGAATTCTTCAAGCACCTGAATTCCGTGGTTCTGGGCAAGCATCCGGGCGTCATGATGATCGCCGAGGAATCGACAGCCTGGCCGATGGTGACCGGCCGTCCGGAGGACGACGGGCTCGGCTTCTCCATGAAGTGGAACATGGGCTGGATGCATGACTTCCTCGAGTATATGAAACTGGATCCCTTCTTCCGCAAGTTCAATCACAACCGCATGACCTTCGCGATGACCTATGCCTACTCTGAGAAGTACTGCCTGGTGCTCTCCCACGACGAGGTTGTCCACCTGAAGTGTTCGATGATCAACAAGATGCCGGGTCTGTACGACGATAAGTTCGCGAACCTCAAGGCCGGCTACACCTACATGTTCGGCCATCCGGGCAAGAAGCTCCTCTTCATGGGCCAGGAATTTGCTCAGGAGCGCGAGTGGTCCGAGGACCGTGAGCTCGACTGGTTCCTGCTCGAGCAGCCGCGCCACAAGCAGATCCAGGACTTCATGAAAGATCTCCTGCATCTGTATAAGAGCACGCCGGCTCTGTATGAGTCGGACTGCGACCCCGAGGGCTTTGAGTGGATCAACGCGGATGACGCGGACCGGAGCATCTTCAGCTTCCTGCGCCACTCCAAGGATGGCAAGAGCAACCTGCTCTTCGTCATCAACTTCACGCCGATGGCACGCCCGGACTACAGGGTGGGCTGCGTGAAGAAGACAACTTACCGCCTGGTTCTGGACGGCGATGAGGAGCGCTTTGGCGGCAAGGGAACCGAGCATCCGGTCACCTACAAGGCGGTTGCAAGCGAGTGCGACGGCAAGCCGTACTCCTTCGCCTATGATCTTCCACCCTATGGTGTTGCAGTGTTCCGCTACACCTGATGGAGTCCTGACGCGGCAGAAACTCTGCTGCCTCTGGGAATCGCGCCGGCAGGATGCGCTAAGCTGACGCGATATCTCCGGGCGGGAATCAACTGATCACAGGAATGCGGTCTCCCCAAAGCCCCGCTTTTGCGGGGCTTTGGGTGTTTATTCCTCAAATGGATCAGAGTTTTGAATGAAAGCAGAAATAGGGATAAAATAAATTGTCGCAAAATAGAAGCGGACTTATTACCATAAGATGCCGCAAGTCTATTCTTATGAATAGTAAATGACGAAAGCCCAAAAAGGACTCACGGGGCTGCTTCTGTGCTTCACACGAACAGTGCCCTGGCAAATATTCGCATTCTCGCATCTTTCAGCCGCTTCCGGCTATATTAGGGCGTCCTGGGCAGCTTGCCCTCCGCTTTCGAGCGCGCTTGCATGTCGGGCGAAGCTTTTTGGACTGGAGTCATACATTGACAGAGTTTATCTCGCGACCAGGAGGATTTGCCAGATACGCCCCTGGCCGCGGCAGATGCAGAGGCAGTAGAAGTGTCTTCGGCAGCTCTTAAGAGCCTCTGATATACAAAGTTTAAAGGGAATCAAAGGAATTCGCATTCTCTATCATGGATTGGGCGGGACAGAGATTATGAAGGGGACCAGACAGGCCATCAAATACAGCGGAAACCTCAGACTACAGTGGAACTGGAGCGTTGGTCTGGCTTTTAGCCTGATTCTTCCTGTGGTCATCAACTTTTTTGTAGATCAGACTGCGGGATATGTCACGCTCATCTACAGCGCGCTGTACTTTTCGGCCATCCTCCTGATCTACTTCCGCTACCGGCCGCGTATTCTGGATGGACTGGTCAGTTTCGCAGCGAACTTCACCCATGAGCAGGAACAGATCCTTCGACAGATCGAGCTGCCAGTGGTCATTGTGGCCGCTGACGGTCGTGTCCTCTGGGTCAACAACCGCTTCCAGACCCTGACGGACAAGCCGGAGAACTACCGCAAGAACATCTCGACCATCTTCCCGCAGCTGGTGAAGGAGGTTCTGCCCACCAACGAGTGGGACAAGGACATGGAAATCTCCTACGGGGAGCGGAGCTTCCGGGCTCATATGCAGAAGATCAGCATGGACAAGCTGGTGGATGACTCTGAGCTCATCGAGCGGAACTCGAAAAATGCGCAGAACTTTTTCTACATCATCTACCTGATTGATGAGACGGATCTTCTGACGCTTGAGCGGGAGAAACGGGACAGCAGGAGCATCATCGGCCTCGTTTATATTGACAACTATGAGGAGGCCATGGAGGCGGTGGACGAGGTCCACAGTTCCCTCATGAATGTCCTGGTGGACCGGGAGATTCAGCGCTATTTCGGCGCGCAGGGATGTCTGGCCAAAAAGCTGGAGAAGGACAAGTATCTCCTGATTGGAAACAACAAGAGCATGGAGGATATGGTCCATGACCACTTCTCCGTTCTGGAGGATGTCAAGACGATCAATATCGGCAACGATACGGTGATCACAATCAGTGTGGGACTGGGCCTGGACGGCACGGGTTATGTGCAGAACTATGAGTTCGCCCGGTCTGCCATCGAGATGGCTCTCGCCCGGGGCGGCGATCAGGCTGTGGTCAATCGTGGCCGACAGATGACCTTCTACGGTGGGAAATCCCAGAGAAATGAGCAGCACACACGCGTGAAGGCCCGGGTTAAGTCTCAGGCGCTCCGCGAGATCATGATGACCAAGGATGCGGTGCTCACCATGGGCCATCGAATCACCGACATGGACAGTCTGGGAGCTGCCATCGGCGTCTACCGGGCGGCCAAAACCCTGGGGAAGCAGGCATCCATTGTCATTGGGGATGAAGCCGGTTCGGTCAGGCTCTGGATGAAAGCCCTGAAGGAGGACAAGGGCTACGAGACGGATCTCTTCATCACGCATGAGGAGGCCATTGCCCGCTGCGACGAAAACACGGTGGTGATTATCGTGGATACCAACCGTCCAACGATGGTGGAGTGCCCGGAGATCCTCTCCATGACCAACTCGGTTGTCGTGGTGGACCATCACCGGCAGTCGATCGATCAGATCCCTGGTGCGGCGCTTTCTTACATTGAGCCGTCCGCGTCCTCGGCCTGTGAGATGGTGGCCGAGATTCTGCAGTACTTTGAGGAGAACGTAAAGCTTCGGCCGCTGGAGGCCGACTGTATGTATGCCGGTGTCCTGATCGACACCAACAACTTTGTCGCCAAGACCGGGGCCAGAACCTTTGAGGCGGCGGCCTATCTCAGGCGCCATGGGGCGGATGTCACAAGGGTCCGCAAGGCGCTTCGGGACGATATGGAGAGCTACAAAGCCCGGGCGGAGGCGGTCCGGAATTCAGAAATCTTCATGGGCTGCTATGCGATGTCGATTCTGCCTTCCCAGGGACTGGAGATCCCGAATGTGATCGGGGCCCAGGCGGCCAATGAGCTTTTGAATATCATCGGGGTCAAAGCCTCCTTTGTGCTGACACAGTATGAAGGCCGGGTCTTCATCAGCGCCCGTTCCATCGATGAGGTCAATGTCCAGATCATCATGGAGAGACTGGGCGGCGGAGGACATATCTCCATCGCGGGTGCGCAGCTCTCCGGGGTCACTCCTGAGGAAGCCAAGCAACGCCTGAAGGAGACCCTGAAGCAGATGATCGAGAATAAGGAAATCTGAGGCGCTTAAGAATACGGAAGACGGAAGAACGATACAGAAAGAAAAAAGAGAAAAACAGGGCAGCCGTATATACTCGCGAGCAGGAGGGTTTGCTTTTGCAGAGTCTCAGGCCACGGTATACCAGATGATCGATGGATTCGCCCAGGGCAGATCCTGGGAGCTTCCAGTATAGACGAAGCTGCTTTTTGGGAGGGATTGGATTGAAGATTATCTTATTGGAGGAAGTCAGGAAGGTAGGAAAGAAGGGGGATGTTGTCGAGGTCTCTGACGCTTATGCCCGCAACGTCCTGATTAAGCAGAAGAAGGCCCTCGAGGCCACGAAGGAAAACCAGAACAGCCTGAAGCTGAAGCAGAAGAACGAGGAGAAGATCGCGGCTGAGAATCTGGAGGAGGCGAAGGCCCAGAAGGAGAAACTTGACAGTGCACAGGTGACGGTCCGCGTCAAGACCGGTGAGAACGGGAGGCTTTTCGGTTCCATCTCTTCCAAAGAGATCGCCGACGCGGCAAAGGAGCAGCTGGGCCTTGAACTGGACCGGAAGAAGATCGTCCTGGAGAACCCGATCAAGAGCATTGGGGAGATGGCGGTCACGGTTAAACTGCACCCCCAGGTGCGGGCTGAGCTCAAGGTCAAAGTGGAGAGCCTGTGAGAGACAGGGAAAACGATTTAAGCAGTGTGATGCTTATCACACTGCTTTTACTTTATAAGGGCAAAATTTA
>CADBUA010000346.1 GCA_902797665.1 uncultured Lachnospiraceae bacterium
CCCGACATTATTCTATGTTTTGGTCTCATTCTACTATGGGCAGCCCATGACCGATCTGCTATAGTTTCCTCAGACAAGAGAAAACATTTAAAAAAACAAAGGAGGAACATATAATATGAATAAATTAAGAAAAACGCTTGTTGGAGGAACATTTCTTGCTGCAATAATTGCAGGAACAATGACGGTAGGTGCGGCAACGACCGTTTCTGTTGCGATCTGGGATAACAATCAGCTGTCGGGGCTTCAGGAGATCGCGGATGCGTGGGCGGCTGAAAATGATGTAAACGTCGATTTTCGTGTCATGGATTGGTCCACCTACTGGACCATGCTGGAGGCAGGTGCCTCAGGTGGAGATATGCCGGATGTCTTCTGGATGCATTCCGCGAACGCTCAGAAGTACATGGATGCCGGTCTGCTGCTTCCGCTGGATGATTACATCCAGGGAGATGAAGCGATCGACCTTTCCAACTATTTCACAGGAATCAATGAGCTCTACAGCAAAGATGGTGTTCAGTATGCAATCCCGAAGGATCATGATACCATCGCTGCTGTCTATAACAAAGCTGTTTTTGACAAGTACGGGATGGATTATCCGACAGATGACTGGACCTGGGAAGAGTATGCGAAGATTGCGCAGGAGATTGCTGAGAAGGGCAAAGACGACAACGTTTACGGCACCTATATGAATACAGGATCCAATCAGTCCGGTTGGTACAACATCGTGTACGCGATGGGCGGTGAGATTATCTCCGAGGACAGAAAAAAGTCCGGACTGGATAACGAAAACACCATCAAGGCGATGAAATTTATCGGGGATGAGATTCTGCCGGCATGCCCGACGCAGGACTCCATGGCAAACACCCCCGGCGACACGATGCTGATGTCCGGAAGAATCGGCATTTATCTGGAAGGTTCCTGGATGGCAAAGTCCTATTTTGAGGCGGACAACAGCCAGGACTTCGCCTTTGTAGAGATTCCCTACTATGATGCAGATGGAAACGGACAGTGCGATCCCGGCGAACGCGCAAGCATCTACAATGGACTCGGATGGTCGATCGCAAAGAGCAGCAAAGTCCCGGATGAAGCCTGGGGACTGATCTCCGCGCTTTCCTCTGAGGAAGGACAGATCCGTCAGTCAGAACTCGGTGTGACCATGGCCGGCTATATCGGATGCTCTGAACCCTTCGCGAAAGCCTTTGGGGATATGGATATGGGCGCTTTCACGAGAGTCGAGGAGGACGGCGTCCTGGTCTTCAGACCTTACTCGAAGTACTCGGCCAGGTGGGAAGACGATTTCACTCAGGAATTCATCGATGCTTGGAATGATCCTTCTCTGATGGAAGAGACCTGCCTGCGGCTGGCCGAGAGCATGAACGCGATTCTTGCGGAGGAGTCCTGAAGACCTTTATCTGCGAGCCTTTTATAAGCGATAGCCGCGAGCGCAGGAATCTGCGAAAAATGGGCATGAACGGGCATATATTTAGAAATAATTAGAAATATAAAACGATCGAGAATAAAAATCCAATAAATACTGATATATTAAAAGATTATAATAATAAAAAATCAAACTAAAAAAGGAATTAAAGACTAAAAGATAAAAAGAATAAGATAATCATTGAGATTAATTGGAATCATCAAGGCTTGAGCGCCCCCTGGGCTTCTGTCCGGCGTAGCCGGTGCAGAGTTGCCGGGGGGCCTTTTGCTTAGATATATATATTGGTGATTAAAATGTTCTTGAATTATCTATTAGAGTTAAAATTTATTAATTTATAACTGAATAGCAGAGCAATATATAAACAATAACAAGTATAAAATAGAGTGATGCTGAATATATAACAATCAATAAAGTATAAAATTTACTAAAATATCAATAATAATAGAATAGAAATAACGCGCATGATAGACTCCAAAGAGAAGGATATGAGCATGAAAAAGAAGCTGTTCCCAAGCCCGAGAGCCTGGAAGGAGGCGAAAGCGGCTTACCTGTTTGTCGCCCCGACGCTCATTGGGCTTCTGATCCTGAATTTTTACCCCATCATCTCCACATTCTACCTCTCATTCTGTAAGACCGGCGATTTCGGCCTGAATAACACCTTTGCGGGTCTTGTGAATTATGCAAGACTCATTCGGGATCCGGATATCCCCCAGTCTCTGCTTAACACCTTTCGTTATGCATTGGTACAGGTCAGCTTTTCGATTTCCCTTTCCCTGGTGCTGGCGGTTCTGGTAAACCGCAAGATGAGAGCTGTCTCCGTCTACCGCACCATTTATTTCCTGCCTATGATCTGCGCACCTGCCGCGATCGCGATGGTGTGGAGATGGATGTTCAACTCAGACTTCGGCCTTCTCAACAAACTTCTGGGCACCCATATCTCCTGGACAACAAATCCGAATACGGCCTGGCTCTGCGTTGCGGTGGTCGGGATCTGGAGCTCCCTCGGCTACAATATGGTACTTCTGCTCGGGGGACTGCAGGATATTCCGAAAGACTACTATGAGGCGGCTGCCATCGATGGCGCTTCCGGGATTGATGCCTTCTTCCATGTGACCATCCCGCTTCTGTCTCCGACACTCTTCTTCATCATTCAGACCGGCATCATCGGCGCTCTGCAGCTGTTCGACCTGCCCTATATGATCATTGATGAGAGCAGCCGGGCGATGGGGACTGTCAAGTCGGTCACATACCTGTTCTACCAGCATTCCTTCATGAAAGGGGAACGAGGATACGGTTCTGCGATCGTCATCTTCATGATGCTTGTGATCGCGTTGATCACCTGGCTGATTCAGAGAACCGAGAAGAGATGGGTTCACTACAATTGAGTTGACAGGAGGAAAGATCATGGGTTATAAAGCAAAACAGAAACTGAATGCAGGAATTGTACATATTGTGCTTATTATTGGGGCAATCGGAATGCTGGCTCCTTTTTTGTGGATGGTGCTCACTGCCTTTAAAAGCAAGAGTCAGGCGATCTCCGTCGATCCATTTTACTTCCTGCCGCAGGGAGCCTGGCACTTTGAGAACTTTACAGAGGTCTGGAACTCCTACAACTTCCTCCGGCTGTACATCAATACCCTGATTATGATGGCGCTGCGCGTCCTGTCGGCTCTTCTGACGGCGACCATGTGCGGCTATGCCTTCGGACGCCTGGAGTTTCCCGGCAAGAAGGCGCTCTTCTCCATTGTCCTTCTGCAGATGATGGTCCCGAGTCAGATCTTCATCATCCCCCAATATCTGATGGTTTCAAAAATGCATCTGCTCAACACGCAATTCGCTTTGGTGTTCCCCGGCGTTGTCACAGCCTTCGGAACCTATCTCTTTAAGCAGGCCTTTCAGTCGCTGCCCAGGGAAATGGAGGAGGCTGCAGAGCTGGATGGATGCTCGGTCTTTCAGCGGTTCAGCCTGATCATGCTGCCCCTGACACGGTCTGCCCTGGTGTCCCTCGGGATCTTCACGGCTCTCTTTGCCTACAAGGACATGATGTGGCCGATGATCGTGGCCAGTGATCCGAGCAAAACCACCCTGTCTGCCGCTCTTGCGAAGCTGCAGGGGCAGTTCGGCAGCAATTATCCGCAGATCATGGCTGGCGCGCTGATGGCAATCATCCCGATGATGGTGATCTACCTGATCTTCCAGAAACAGTTCATTGAGGGAATCGCCACTTCCGGAGGAAAACTCTGAACCGGGGACGCGGACTTCGGGCAGCAGGCTGCTGCTGTGAAAGACTGTAGATACAAGTTGAAGTCTATGGCTGAGAGACAGTCTTCTGGAGGAATCACGATGCAGGATGATTTACAGTATTTTGAGAATCCCAACTACCGCCTGATCGAGTATATCCAGGACAGGAATCGGGACCTTTACCTGGTTATGTGTGGGATCGAGCAGTGCCTGCCTGGAAAGGAAGCGGGTTCCGGATCCCGCAGAGGCTATCATCTGCATGCGGTGATCTCCGGGAAAGGAAAGATCCTGACTCCGGATGGAGAGATTTTAGTCCATGGTGGTCAGCTCTTTCTGACCGTTCCCGGAAAGGAGATCCTGTATCAGGCAGATTGGGAAGATCCCTGGTATTACTGCTGGATCACCTACGACGGGATGAGAATCCAGGAGTGTCTTGCCAATGCCGGATTTACGGAGGATGTGATCGTCCAGGACTGCCATATTGAGGTCAGGCGCTTTCTTGAGATCTCCCAGGAGATGGTGAGGAAACCACAGATGAGCTACTCCAACGAGCTCTACAGACTGAGCCTGTCTCTGCAGTTTCTGGCCCTGGCTGTTGAGTCCTATCAGAATCAGAACGGCAAGACGGGATTGTATAAGCAGCTGTCGACAGATGATCTGATCGATTATGCTATAAAGTATATCAATGCTAATTATGCTATGGTGAAGATCAGGGAAGTAGCGGACTATGTTAATCTGAACAGGACTTACTTTACGGAGCAGTTTAAGCGGAGAGTCTTCATGTCTCCCCAGGAGTATCTGATGAAGATTCGCATGGAACATGCCTGTCAGCTGCTCGAGGAAACGCAGCTTCCGGTGAATATGATCGCCGGAAATGTCGGATATGAGAACCCGCTGACCTTTTCCAAGATCTTCAAACAGAAATACGGGGTTGGCCCGAAGGAATACCGGAAGGAGAAGCAGAAAAGATGAGTATTTCCTTTGATGCGGAAAAGCGTACATTTGAGCTTCAGACTCAAAATACCTGCTATCAGCTCTCAGTGGACAGGACAGGGGTTCTGCGCCACCTGTACTACGGGAAAAGGGTGGGCGGGACAAATATGCGCTATCTTGAAAAGTGCTGTGACAGAGGCTTTTCCGGCAGCCCTTACGATTTTCAGACAGATCACGGATGCTCCGCGGATCTGATGAGCCAGGAATACAGCAGTTTTGGTGTCGGGGATTATCGGCCAAGCGCTCTGGCTGCCGTGCTTGAGAACGGAAGCCGGAGCATTGAACTCCATTATCAGGATTTTGAGATTGAGGAGGGGAAATACATCCCGGAAGGCCTTCCCTATGTCAGAGAGAACAGGGATGCTGTCTCTACACTCACGGTCAGGCTCCTGGATGAGACGGCAGGCCTTGAGGTCTCCCTGATCTACAGTGTGTTCGAGGAAAAGGACGTGATCACAAGATCCGCTTTCATACGAAATCAGGATGAGCGTTCCATCGTGCTTTTGAAAGCGGCATCATTTTGCCTGGATTTTCCTTATGGCGATTATGATCTGATCCACTTCTCCGGCAGGCACTGCATGGAGAGAAAGCCTGAGAGAACAAAGCTTACGCAGGCTGTGACCGTCATCGAATCAAAGCGCGGGATGAGCAGTCACCACGCCAACCCCTTCGTCATTCTGTGTGATCCAGAGGCCAATGAGCATTCAGGGCACTGCTTCGGATTTATGCTGATGTACTCCGGAAGCCACAAGGAGGAGATCTCGAAAGATCAGGCCGGAAGCATCCGTCTGACTGTCGGAATTCAGGATGAGGGATTCTCCTGGACCCTCAGCCCGGGTGAGGCTTTTCAGACACCGGAGGTGATCCTCAGCTTCTCTGATGAGGGTCTCAACGGCCTCAGTGGGAGATTTCACCGGATCCTTCGAGAGAATGTCTGTGATCAGCGATTTATTGGGAGGAAACTCCCGGTCCTTCTTAACAGCTGGGAGGCCTGCTACTTTGATTTTGATCTGGAAAAACTCCTGAAACTGGCGGATGAGAGCAGAGATCTCGGCATAGAGCTCTTTGTTCTGGATGACGGCTGGTTTGGAAGCCGTGAGGATGACCACAGAGGGCTGGGGGATTGGTATGCCAATGAGAAACGGCTCCCTGGTGGCCTCAACAGGCTTTCAGAAGAGATTCACGCGCGTGGCATGCAGTTCGGCATCTGGGTAGAGCCCGAGATGGTGAATGAGAACTCGGATCTTTACCGGAAACATCCGGACTATGTACTGAAAGATCCCGGGCGGAAGCCCGTGATGGCTCGGAACCAGCTGGTATTGGATCTGACGCGGAGAGAAGTCAGGGATTATCTTTTTGTGTCCATCAGCCGAATTCTGGAAGAAGCAAAGATTGAGTATGTCAAGTGGGACTTCAACAGAAGTATCTCAAACCTGTGGACTGTCAGTCTTCCTGCAGAGAGGCAGGGAGAGGCAGGGCACCGTTATGTCCTGGGGCTGTATGATCTTCTCAGCCGGATCCGGAAAGCCTTCCCGGAGGTCATGATCGAAGGCTGCGCCGGGGGCGGCGGACGCTTTGACGCGGGGATGCTCTTTTACTGTCCGCAAATCTGGTGCTCTGACAATACGGACCCAGCCGCCAGACTCTCCATTCAGAGAGGGACCTCCTATGGCTATCCGCCCTGTACGATGGGGAGCCATGTCTCTGCCGCGCCCAATCATCAGACGGGCAGGAGCGTATCTATGAAAACCAGGGGGATCACTGCCATGGCCGGGGCTTTTGGCTTTGAACTGAACCCGGTATCTCTCACAGAGGAAGAAAAAGCGGAGGTCTGTGAGATGATCCGGACCTATCACAGCTATGAGGACCTGGTCAGGCATGGGGTATACTATCGCTTGACTGAGCAGGAGGAGCCTTTCACCGCCTGGGAATTTGTCTCACAGGACAAGAGTGAAGTGCTGGTGAGTCTTGTCATCACCCATCTGGAAGCCAACTCCGCATTCCCTTACGTAAAGCTTCGCGGTTTGGATCCGGAGCGGCAGTATCGGATGGAAGGTATGGAAGGGGACAATGAGGCGGTCGAACCCCTGTCAGGCGCTGCCCTGATGTATGGAGGCTTCGCCTTTGACGCGCTCAGGGGTGATTTTCCGGGCGAGCAGGTTTATTTTCGGGCTTTGCAGGTCTGAAGCTTTGAAGAGGCAGTGATTCCAGCTGCCTGGAAGCAGGCTTAGGAAACAGCAGCCGCGAAACAATCCGTAAGGACCTTCCTGGACGATTGCCATATGTATTCTCTTCGAACGGTCCAGGAAGCTTTGTGCACTTGCTCCGTAAAGTATGGTATTATAGAGCAAAAAGTATAATATAGAATAAGTTGGCGATAAATCATCATAATAGGTATAAAAACTGGAGAATCAAGGGCAGGTAGATAGAGAGAAATCCCCAGATAGAATGAAAGAGACCCGCCTCTCTATACTGGTCAGGCCACAGGAGGAAAGATGAGTATTAGACATCCCGCGGTACTTCATAGCGGCAGGTATGAGCTTCAGCTGGCCGCTGTGATGATCCATACCGTACGAAAAGGCAGTTTATGCAGCTACCCCATAAGTGATTTCGCCTCTACAGAGGTCTCTGTAAGAGCGGAGACAGAACAGGTGCAGTTTCGCCTTCAGAAGATGGAAGCGGGAGATGTTTCCCTCTTTCGCGCGAAAGTCCGGCTGAATCGCAAGGAAGATTCTGCCGGGAACCTGATCAGCCTGCCTGGAGAGAACAGTCTGGAGATGCAGCTGACACTTTTCGGGATCGAGCATGGGACCCAGAAGCTGGAAAACCAGAAAGTGGGAGAGCAGAAGAACGGAGAGAAGAAGCCTGAAGTTCAGGAGAAGGGGTCCTTCATGTCCATCAGCCAGCACAAAACCTGGTGGATGCGGCCGAGTTTCCCTGGGGATCTTCAGGCAGTCCCTTCCCGGACGCAGCTGATGATTATTCGCTCCGGTATGCAGGATCCTTTTCTGGTGCTGATGGCGCTGTGCGGAGACCGGACAAGGGCAGATTTTGAGGGAATCGTATCCGCAGGAGCGGCTGAACAGTCTGGGGCAGGAGGAATCCGTGTCACGGTCTCCTCCAATCAGCAGGGCGGGACCTCCTTTGAGGAGCCGGTTTTTGCGTGCGCAGTGGGGGCTGATCCCTATGAACTGATCGGCAGGATCTACCGGGAACTTAAGAGATGCAGAAGCTATCCTTTCAAGATGCGGGAAGAAAAAAGTTATCCTGATATTTTCCGCACCCTGGGCTGGTGCACATGGGACTCCCTGGGACAAAAAGTGACGGAGGAAGCGATCTTCCGGAAAATGGATGAGCTCCGGGAAAAACAGATTCCAGTAAAATGGGTTCTGATTGACGACGGATGGTCATGGGTTGATCCGGAGAAGCAGACTCTGAAGAGCTTTCGGGCTGATCCGGTCAAATTTCCGAATGGGCTTGCCCACACGGTCCGTTGCCTGAAAGAAAACTACGGCGTGGAGGCTGTGGGCGTCTGGCAGGCATTTAAGGGCTACTGGAATGGAATAGACGAGAACTTTGAAGACTGGCTGAAGGTCAAAGACTGCCTCTGCAGATATGGGAACGGAGAGATCTCGGTAAAGCCGGATGCGTCTTCCGCTTTCGGATTCTGGGATTCATGGCACAGCATCCTCCAGAGGGATGGGATTGACTTTGTAAAGATTGATGGACAGAGCTCCATGCAGTTGATGCAGCAGGGAGTTAGTACTTATGGAGAGGGCGCGCAGGCTTTGTATAAAGGAATGGAGGCTTCCGTACTTCTTCATTTCGACGGGCGCGTCATCAATTGCATGGGAATGGCGCCGGAGAATGTGATGAACCGGAGCGTGACTGCCTTGTCCAGGTCCAGTGACGATTATCTGCCGTCCACGTCCGGGAGCTTTTATGAGCACGCAATGCAGAACGCCTACAACAACGTCTACCAGGGCCCGCTTTACTATGGGGACTGGGATATGTTCTGGACGGAACATGAAGATGCGTCCAGAAGTGCTCTTCTTCGGATGATCAGCGGAGGTCCGGTATATATCAGTGATGCTTACGGACATACTGATCCGGATCTGATTCGGAAAATCACCGGAGCGGATGGAAAGCTTCTCATGTGTGAGGACATCGGAAGGCCGACCCTGGACTGTTTGACAAGGGATCCTTTTCAGAAGGACAGCGAAGGAAAAGGCGGCATCCTGAAGATTTATAACAAGCGGGATGGAAAAATCCTCATCGCCTGTTTCGCGGGAGAGTCGGAGGGCCGCACCAGCATTCAGCTCAGGGATATCCCTGGGATGGGACAGAGGCAATGCCAGATCATGAACACAAAAACCGGAGAGAAGGTTCTTTGCAGCATGGAAATGCCCTATGAGCTTTTCATGAATGCCCGGGAGGAACTGCTTCTGGAACTGATCCCCTGACCTTGTGTGACTGGAAAAGGCCTTAATAGATGATGAGGACCTATTGCTGGTTTCATACAATAATTGTGTCATGAAATAAAGACATGGGATAAAGACATAGAATAAAGAAATAGAATAAAGAAATAGAATAAAGACATAGAATAAAATTGGATATTCTATAATAGGCTGATAGTATAGAGAGACATGGAATAATGTAGTAAAAGTATAATGTAGTGCAATACAGTACAGTACAGTATAGTACAATATAGCATTAGGATAGAGTATGATAGTATAGTATAGTATAGTATGTTATATTATAGGGCAGGATTGTATGGCATAGCATAGCATAGCTTAAAATAGCGTATTATGGCATAATGCAATGCTGTATATGATAGCATATAATGTTATTCCAACATTTAATATCATATAATTATATAAATTCATAAGAAGAAACAACAGAG
>CADBUA010000347.1 GCA_902797665.1 uncultured Lachnospiraceae bacterium
GCGTACCTTCCACACCGGCGGTGTCGCGGGCGGCGATATCACACAGGGTCTTCCCCGTGTCGAGGAGCTGTTCGAGGCCAGAAAGCCGAAAGGAATGGCAATCATTTCTGAGATCTCCGGGAATGTCGAGTTTATCGACACGAAGAAAAAGATCGACATTGTCGTCACCAACAGCGAGACCGGTGACTCCAAGACTTATACAAAGCCCTATGGGACGGAGACGAAGAAGAAGGAGGACGGGACCTACCTGACGGATGGTGACTATATCGAGGCAGGCAGCCAGCTGACGGAGGGCTCCATCAACCCGCATGATCTTCTGAAGATCAAGGGGGTCGAAGCGGTGCAGGACTATCTGCTCCGGGAAGTGCAGCGTGTCTACCGTCTGCAGGGCGTGGAGATCTCCGACAAGCATATCGAAGTGCTGGTGCGCCAGATGCTGAAGAAAGTCCGGGTCCTGGACCAGGGTGATTCGGAAATGCTGCCGGGGACCATGATCGACAAGCTGGAGCTTCTGGCCACCAACGAGAAGCTGGAGGAAGAGGGGCTGAACACAGCCAGCTACGAGCAGGTGCTTCTGGGAATCACAAAGGCTTCTCTGGCGACGGAATCCTTCCTCTCGGCCGCTTCCTTCCAGGAAACCACCAAGGTTCTGACAGAGGCTGCAATCAAGGGAAAGGTCGACCATCTGGTCGGGCCGATGGAGAACGTCATCATCGGCAAGCTGATCCCGGCCGGTACCGGCATGAAGCGCTATCGCAGCGTCAGAATCGACACGAGCCTGGTAGACAGCCGGCCGCGTGAGGTCAAGGAAAGCTATTCGCTGGAAGGGGATTTCGACGGACAGGATTTCGACTACGAGGCGGTCTACAGCACGGATGATAAATATCTGGAGAGTCTGCCCAAGGCGTGATCGGATGCGTCTTCAGAGGCTGGAAATCTGTCTTTGAGAACAGGACAGAGAAGCGGCCAGACAAGGGCAGAGACAAAAGAGTGAAATAAGAGATATAGCCGCGAGCGCGAGAATCTGCGACAGAATTGGCGTAAGCGGGCATAAGATGAGACAAATGACAAAAAGACAGCCGGGAGATTCCGGCTGTCTTTTTGTCATTCGAAGATGCTGCGCACTTTTATCGAGCGGGAATCCATAAAGAGACCGGGCGCAGAAGCACAACGACAGCCCCAACGAAAAGCAGAAGCATAACGACATCCACAAGCATATCCCATGTGGGCGAAGGTCCTGAGTGGAGTCACGGATTCGCCGGAGCGGATCCGACTGAGCTGTGGATTTTGTTCTTTTCTGATGGTAAGATACTGCCGGACAGCAGACCTGAGGGGCTTCGGCCTTTCGGGATGATTGAATACAGAAGGGGGAACTGTCCAGTCCGCTTTGCGCTTCCTGCGCTGAGGCTGAATTTATAGAATTATAGAACTCATAGAACAGATAGAATGTATAGAATATATAGAATGTATAGAATATATAGAATAGAAGCAAAGGACGGGCATGCCTACCGGTAAATAGGGGAGGGGGGAACTTTGAGAATCACAGCGTTTCTGAAACCTTTGTCGTTTCTGCCGGCGATTGCATTGATGTATATGATCTATTCTTTTTCAGGGGAGGATGCGGAGACATCCTCCGGCCTGAGCTACAAACTGAGCCGGAAAATCGTGCAGACCGTCAACAGAATCTCGGATCAGAACTGGGAGGACTGGCAGATGGACCAGAAGGCCGGGAAGCTGGAATTCTATGTCCGGAAGTTCGCCCATATGTCCGAATATTTCCTCCTGGCTGTCGCGGTCTCCTTTCCGCTTTATGTCTACGGGATACGGGGGCTTTTTCTGATGATTCTGGCTTTTCTGATCTGTATCGCCTACGCGGCGGGAGATGAGTACCATCAGACCTTCATCAGCGGGCGGGACGGCAGCTTCAGGGATGTGGGAATAGACGGGATCGGGATTCTTGCCGGAATCATTCTGGTTCGCCTCTTTGGCTGGTCCGGGCGGGTGGCCATCGAGGGGCCGAGGATTGAGCGGGAACAGAGAGCCAGGGAGGCGGTGCTCGACAGGCGGGAGAGGGAACTATCCCGGAGAGAGCGGGAGATCACCTATCGGGAGCAGCAGATGGAACGCCAGATCCAGCGGCAGCGAGAGAGCCTCACGAGGGCGGAGCGGGAGAAGGTTCTGCGGGGATCTTACCGGATCCTGGAGGAGGATCAAACGCGCATATGGCCCCGCAGGAAAAAGGCAGGGACTGATGAGGAAGGGCAGCCCGCTTTACGCCTCAGGCGCAGCTTATCTGGCAGAAAGAAAAGTCAGGGCCGGATGGGAGCGGAGGATCCGGATTTCGATCAGGCATCCGGCCCAACCAGACGCACTCTGTCTGGCAGGCCGGATGCCTATGGCCGATATGATCAGGAGGAAGACTGCCTGGATGAAGAGGATGAACAGATGGAGAATATCTCCGACAGCCTCTCAGAGGATATGCCTCTTTTCCTCCGCAGGAAGCATCCCGGGGACTCATGAGTGACAGAAAAGTGCCATGGGGAGGCTTATAAAGTGCCGGGGGAGGGCTGTGCCTCTGGAAGGCATATGGGCAAATTTCCTGATGAATCGGGGCTTTTGCCCCGTTTTTTTTCCTTGACAGATCCCAGGCCTCTCCCTATAATAATCGAATGTGTGCACTGCACACATTTCTTTTGATGCTTTGCAGCCACAAGACGGCTTTGCGGATCTGCCCCGGATCGGAGACTGACCGGGTTCCGCCTGCCGATCACTTTAGGAGGTGAAACAGAATGCCAACATTTAACCAGTTAGTCCGCAAGGGCAGAGAGACTTCTGTGAGAAAGTCAACTGCACCGGCTCTTCAGAAGGGCTTCAACTCCCTGAAGAAGAAAGCGACCAATGAGAATTCTCCGCAGAAGCGCGGCGTCTGCACGGCAGTCAAGACAGCGACCCCGAAGAAGCCGAATTCCGCTCTGCGTAAGATCGCCCGTGTTCGTCTTTCGAACGGAATCGAAGTGACGAGTTATATCCCGGGTGAGGGCCACAACCTTCAGGAGCACAGCGTCGTGATGATCCGCGGCGGCCGTGTCAAGGACCTTCCGGGTACCAGATATCATATCATCCGCGGCACTCTTGATACTGCCGGTGTTGCGAACCGCCGCAAGGCCCGTTCCAAATACGGCGCAAAGAGACCGAAGAAATGATCATCCGCGGCAGAGCCGCATGACGAACACATTAGAAAGCCGGGCCGCACAGCAGATTACAACGCGGTCATGGCCGGTAACTAGTACATTGCAGTGTAGTTTTGTACGGTATTCCCGTTACCCTTTGTCGGCTGCAGGATATACGGAGGATTACGTCTGTGCGAACACATGACACATGTGAGTACCTGTGATGAAATCTTGATGATTTAGGAGGGAAGTAACGTGCCACGTAAAGGACATACTCAGAAAAGAGAAGTCTTAGCGGATCCGATTTACAACAGCAGGCTTGTAACCAAGCTTATTAATCAGATCATGCTTGACGGCAAGAAGGGCGTTGCGCAGAAGATCGTGTACAGCGCCTTTGAAACAGTAGAAAATAAGACGGGCAAGCCGGCAGTTGAAGCGTTTGAAGAAGCGATGAACAACATCATGCCGCAGCTCGAAGTCAAGGCGAGACGTATCGGCGGCGCGACCTATCAGGTCCCGATCGAAGTCCGTCCGGACAGAAGACAGGCGCTGGCGCTTCGCTGGCTGACCGATTTCTCACGCAGGAGATCCGAGAAGAAAATGCAGGACCGCCTTGCAGGTGAGATCATGGACGCCATCAACAATACGGGCGCTTCCGTGAAGAGAAAAGAAGAAATGCACAGAATGGCAGAAGCCAACA
>CADBUA010000348.1 GCA_902797665.1 uncultured Lachnospiraceae bacterium
AAGGGGACTGGACAGTTACTATTATTTTACTTTTCAATTTTTACTCTTATATTGCGAAGGGCTTCGGATTCTGACGAAGCCCTTTTTGATTCCTGATTTCAGGCCGGAAGTGAAAACTCCCGGGGTAGAATGGGGAAATGATGCGCTGAGAACATTCAGAGAAAATGGTAAAGCAGATATTGCACAGAATATGCAATACAGCATAGAATTGCATAGTATAGCATAGAATAGCATAGTATAGTATAGTATAGCATAATGTATTATAACATAGTAAGGTAATGTAAGATATGGTATGGAATGGTATTGTATGGTATAGCATAGTGCTGTACAATATAGGATTGCATAACATAAAACAATATAACATAGAATAGAATATCACAGAAAAGTATAAAATGATGCTTAATAGAGTAATATAGCATAAAACGTAGCAAAGTATATGCATTATATAGATACAATCATGTATATAATAAATTATTACAATATTTAAAACACTTTACTAGTAATCGCTATAAATGCTATGTCCGCTTTCCATGGGGCTTTTTGAAATGGAATATGGGCGCTGACTCCGCATCAGTATCTCTCGTAATACTTTATGGAGATCTTTCCTCACTGCGCAGAAAGTCGGAAATATAAAGGATAAAATATAAAAAAGATCAAATATCTGGTATCTATAATCCATTTCAAATATAGAATTAGATTTCTGCGAATGCTGAATCAGAAAAGGCTGCGTCTCTCGCCGAATCCACCAAAAGGATCCCCATGCAGGGGCTTCGGGGGTCTTTTCAGAGAGGGGGATTGCGATATAGAAGATTAAATATTGAAATTTATATAATATATATTATAAAATATGAAAAACCATTAAGAACATAGATTTGATAAGCTTGAAATGGCTCTCTGGATGATCTTATCCTACACGATATCATGGGGACCAGATCCTGGGAGTGGATACATGACATCAAAATGAACCTATACTCTCTGAGCCCGCCTTTCAGGCGGACTTGGGTCATGCGCAGCAGATAAGAGCTAAGAAACGCTGAAAATCTTGACTTTTCAAAGCCCAAGGCTTACATTGTTGTTTAAAGAAGGTGCGATATGTGCGATATGCTTATCTGTCTATGTCAGGCATGGACTGCCATCAAAAGGAGACGCTGCTGGGCAGGTGTGAGCAGATCATTTCAAGCATATCAAAGCAAAAGCTGACGATGACGTTGTTCTGATGGCCAAAGCGCTGGACACACCTTACTGTGACAAGGTCAGGGATATGATTGAGCATATGCTCCGCTATGCCTGGTAAAGAGACATCTGAAAGTGCCTGTTCTGTCTGGATGCCGGTACATGGTGAAGAACAGCAGGGCTACCGGGGCGGACAACAGTATTTCATATGGCATTCAGTCAGCGCTTTTGCCTCTTCCATCTCTTTACAGATAGAGATGTGAGAGAATTTTTAAAAACACGAAGTTTTCAGGATTTTTGATGTCATATAGGAATGGTATGACAGATACTTCTTTGGACAGGAACGACTGTACTGCCCCTTGTATGCGCTTTCCTTTGTGAGATCCAGGCAGAAAGGGAGAGCATGACAGAATTTCTGCCCGATCCCTTCCACCCCTGTAGTCCTTTTTCAGCTTTCCCATGTACGAATTCTCACGCTCGCGTGGATATGAGCATGCCCAGAGGAGGGAAGATTATCTTTACTCACCCCATCTACTGCAGGGACGTGCTTTTCAGGAGCGTCGGATAGACGCTGCGGGATCAGTCAGAGATGCTGGTCAGCCGGGAGTTCCTTAGATGGTGAACGGGGCAGGGGGAAACAGGGAGATCGTGGAAAATCGCTGAATGAAAAGGCAACGGGGCTTTGTAATGGGCTTTTTTTCGGAGCGTACCTTCATGTGTCCTGATTTACACGAGACGGGAAAGCTGATGAAAACAAGCATCAAGATCAAGAAGAGGAAGCGGCCCACATGCCGGGCGAAGCTGCATGACTGGAATCTATTTTGAGGGGAGATGAGGACTTATCAAATACGGAGGCGAAGCCGGTTTTCAAAAGAAAAGTGCGAGCCTGGTGCTCTTCATCCAGGCGATTCTCTGTGCTGCGGCAGCTGTTTTTTTCGTTCTGGGTGTCACGCTGCTGGTCCGGCATTATCAGGTCGTCCAGACCAGAAAAAGGCAGATTGCTTTTGAGGCATTGTCGGACATCCGGGAGTATTCGGTCCTCTTTCTCTCGTCCTACAGCCAGACGCATTTTTCGGTACCGCAGCAGTATGAGGGGCTCCAGAAGGGCTTTGAGAACAATCCAGTCACGATGGATGCTCTCTACATGAACACCAAAAATTTTTCCGGGGAGGCTTACATGGAAGCCTTCACCAGGTACTGCGAGGCCTCCCTTGAGGGTAAATCCTATGATGTCCTGATTGTAGGGGATGATGCCGCATTGTCTTTCGCGGATGAGCACCGGAAGGATTTCTTCCGGGATATTCCAGTTGTTTTTCTTGGCATCAACAACATCACTTACGCGTCAAAGGTCCATGCAGAGGGGTGGGCGACCGGGATTCCGGAGGAGAGTGATATGGTGGACACCTACCTGACCGCGGCCAGATTGTTCCCGGCAGCCGATACCTTTGTGTCCGTTGTCGACAATTCCCCGTCAGGCCAGGGGGATCTGGAACAGCTGATGGAGATTCAGAAGAAGCTCCATGGCTATAAATTTGAAACCATCAACAGCTCCGAACTGACGCAGAAAGACTTCATCGCCAGGATTGAGGCTTTGGAAGACAATACGATCCTCTTTGAACTGGATGCTTATGAAGATCTCGACGGGAATGTCTACACCATCGATGACATGATCCGCCTGCTGAATGCGCACACGGATCGGCCCATCTTCCGGGCCTCAACAGGCGGGGTCGGGGCTGGTGCTCTGGGCAGCGGCTTTCTGGACTTTGAAACCATTGGCCAGGCCGCAGCGGGGCTGGCGCTGGCCATCATAGAGGGGGAGAATCCCAGGTATATCCCGATGGAAAGGATCAGTAAAAATGGCTACGTCTTCGACAAGGCCATGATGGACCATTTCGGGATTGAGTCAGCTGATCTTCCGCAGGACTCCACGATCCTGAACGTGGAAGAAACCTTCTTCAATCAGTATTCCGCAGTGATTATCCCTGTCCTGTTGGTTCTGGCTTCAGCAGTCTGTGTGATTATTGTCCTGATCCTGGGGCTTTTCCATGTGCGCCACAACGCCAGAGCTCTTCTGGAACAGAGCCAGGCTCTGGAACATGAGCTTTACTACGATCATCTGACCGATCTGCCGAATCGAAACGGAATGAAGTATCTTTACAGTGAAGTTACCTTCTCCGGAGTCTGTGTAGTCGATATTGATGGCTTTAAATTTATCAACGAAAAGTACGGCCATCAGGCGGGGGATACCATCCTGAGAGAGATCGCCCGGAGGCTTCGGTCCTTTGCGGATGTTTTGCCGGCCCGGATCGGAGCGGATGAATTCCTGATAGGGTTTGAGAACAATCGAGGGAATCTTTCGGAGCGGCTGGACGAAGTCCTGGCTGCCATGAGCGTTCCATATTATTATGGGGGAACGGAGATTAAGCTGACCGAGTGCGCAGGAGCTGCACGGAGAGAGCAGGATGAGTCTCTGGAGCTTCTGATCACCAATTCCGAGCTTGCCATGTATGAGGCCAAGCAGATCGATCACATCGCCGGATTCCGCTTCTATACCACCGAAATCCGGGATAAGATCGGGACGCTAAGAGCGATGGTCGAGGATCTGGAAAAAGCCATCCAGGAGAAGACCATTATTGTCCTTTTTCAGCCCCAGGTGGAGGCGGAGACCCGGGAAATCTATGGCTATGAGGCGCTCTGCAGGTTCCCTGGGAACCGTTATTACCCAAACCGCTTTATTCCTGTGGCGGAGGAAAACGGACTGATTATCCCACTGGATCGTCTGGTGACGGAGAAGGTGGTACGCCAGCTGAGTGAGTGGAGGAAAGAAGGGCTTCCGGACCGGGTGGTCTCCGTCAATTACTCATCGAAACAGCTGATCGACACGGAGTATGTTGCCTATGTCAAAGAGCTTCTCAAACAATATGATGTTCCTGCTTCACTCCTGAAGATCGAGATCACCGAGAGCGGCGTCTTCTCCGATGAGGATCGCGTCCATAGCTTTTTTGACAGCTTCCGCAGGATGGGGATTCAAATCGCGCTTGATGACTATGGAACCGGCTACTCCTCGATCACAGCCATGACCACCTTCCCGGTGGATTATATCAAGTTCGACAAGTCCCTGATCGACCAGTACCTCCACCGGGGGGACGACGTCCTGATCCGGAATCTGGTCCACCTGGCCCATGGGCTGGGCAAGAAGCTGGTGGCCGAGGGCATAGAGACGAAAGATCAGTATGAGCATGCCCGGGAGATCGGGATTGACCAGATTCAGGGCTACTACTTCTCCAGAGCTCTTCCGGCGGAAGAGGCCGCCAGGCAGGATTTCAGGGATAAGTGAACCGGCATCTGGAGAATCCTTTTTTCAGGGAACAGGGATCAGAGCTGCTAAAGGGTAAATCCCTGCTGCTTTCACAGGAGCTTTGAATGATGCAGCAACAGGAAAACAGAGATCAGGAAGAAGAGGAGAAGAAAAGATATGCCGCATTCATCAGGAGGTGGATCCCATTCCGGCGGGTATCACAGCGGATCTTCGCATGGATCGGGAAACAGGCCTTCCTTCAGCAGGAGACCTTTTCCGGGTTCAAGCAGATATGTTTACTATCACCACCACAGACCCTATATCCTCTACGCAGCCCAGGATCCGACTGCGTGGAAAGCCTGGGGATGGAAGACCTGGCTGGTGATCCTGCTGATCGCACTTGGCCCTGTATTTGGCGTCTCCCTTCTTCCAAAGAAGGGGCCGGCAGCGTTGAATACCAATTATGACACGGCGATTGTGATCAGGGATGGGGCAGAGCTTCTGAGCGGCCCGGAGGAGGAGGAGATCACAGACATCTTCAATGCCTTTCTCGATGAAAGCGGCATAACGCCGGCTCTGATGACCGTATATGACGACGAATGGAAGGGCAGGGGGCAGTCGCTGAAAGACTACGCCTTTGATCTCTATGTCAATACTTTTTCGGATGAGCGCCACTGGCTGATTGTCTACTCCGAGCCTGAAGAGGGGGATTTGGAGGATGCAGACTGGTCCTGGGAGGGGATGCAGGGAGATGAGACGGACGATATCATCACCACGGATCTGGCGGATGATCTGGGGAGGGAACTGACAGAGAAGCTGAGCCAGGAAAATGGGCTCTCGGTCGGGGAAGCAATCCATGCATCCTTCCAGGGCATCCTGCCGGAACTGATGAGTCCCCGCACAGACGGTGAGCTGTATGCGCTTGTAATCACCTGGGCTTTTGTGATCCTTTTTAGTACATTTATAGGATGGATCGACAATCTGCGCCGGAAGAAATACCGGAATGCCGTCAGCGTTTCCGGGGAACCCGTCAAGGCATCCTGCCCCAGCTGCGGGGCAGCCTACTACGCCGGGACTGTCAGCCAGTGCCCGAAGTGTGGATCAGTGCTTGCCCTTTCAGAGGGCGAAAGCTACCTTAAGGCAGGCGGAAAATCGCCCTTTGAGGTCTGAGACGATACAGGGCAGACGCTTGCGGGATTTACAGGAACAGGAAGAGGCAGGCCGCTGCCTGAGAGAATATGCCAGATCGCCCGGGGCCGCGGTATAGTCCAGAAAGGACTCATGCGGCTGCCTTCGTGCTTCGCCCCCTATTTCGAGCAAGCTCATGTGCCGGGCAAAGCTCTTGGACTGGAGTCATAGATGCCCCCAGGTTGAAGATCCCCTTTATTTTGTTTTGCTTTGTTTTTTATTCTGTTTAATTCTGCTTAATCCTGTTTGATATTGTTTTATCTCGCTTGATTTTGCTCTATTTTGTTTGATTCTGTCTTTTTTTGCATCTTCGGCATCTTTCGGCTTTCTTCGGATTTTTCGCTTGCATGGGGTTTTGAAACATGCTACACTATTCGCCGTGTGAAAAAACAGATGGTCCTCTGCTGCAGAAATCATGCATTAAGAACATCCAATTGAAGGAGGAACACACCGATGAATGAGATCATCAAGAAGATTGAGGACGAACAGCTCCGCGCGGACGTCCCCCAGTTCCATGTCGGCGATACAGTACGCGTTCACGCGAAGATCAAGGAAGGAAACCGCGAGAGAATTCAGGTTTTCGAGGGCACAGTTCTGAAGAGACAGGGCGGCAGCAACAGAGCTACCTTTACTGTAAGAAAGATGTCCAACGGTGTTGGCGTCGAGAAGACCTGGCCGCTGCATTCCCCGACCGTTGAGAAGGTCGAGGTCATCAGACTTGGTAAGGTCAGACGCGCAAAGCTTAATTACCTCAGACAGCGTTCCGGCAAGAGCGCGAAGGTAAAAGAGCTCATGAGACGGTGAGATTGACGGATGATCATGCAGGGCTGCCGCGGGTGCGGCGGCCCTGTTTTTATGAAAGCGCGGGAAAGCCATGAAATATGTGAGCGAGAGGCCGGTGGATTTTACGGACAAGGATTGGCGGAAATACACCCCCAGAGAACGGGCACGCATTGAGAAGCAGCGCCTGGAGGAGGAGCGGCAGAAACGGAGAAGGCGTGTAAAGTCAATCCCCCGCCTGATCCTCGAGGGGATCTTCGAAGCCGTGGTGGTGATCCTTCTGGCCTATATCCTGGTCTATGCCTTCGGACAGCAGAGGACAAACATTGGGACTTCCATGGACACGACGCTCGCGGACGGGGACACAGTTCTCATCAATGCATTGATCTACGAGGTCACCATGCCTCGCAGAGGGGACATCATAGCTTATCTGCCCAACGGAGGAACGGACGGCCGGGCGGATATCAAGCGAGTGATCGGCCTTCCAGGGGAGACGATCCAGATCCGGGACGGGATGATCTACCTCAATGGGGAGGTCTACCTGGAAAAAAAGGACTACCCAGCCATAAAGGATCCAGGCACTGCAAGGGAAGCAATCCGCCTGGGGGATGGGGAATACTTTGTACTCGGCGATAACCGAAACAACTCCGAGGACTCCCGCAGTGCCGAGGTCGGGATCGTAACAGGGGACATGATTCAGGGCAGGGTCTGGTATGTTCTCTATCCTTCGGAGCACAGAAGAAGAATCACGCGCTGAGAGGACAGGACGAGGCACATTATGGATGTTCAGTGGTATCCCGGGCACATGACGAAGGCCCGGAGACAGATGCAGGAAGATATGAAGCTCATCGACATTCTGATTGAGCTGACCGACGCCAGAGCGCCGGAGTCCGGGCGGAACCCGGACATCGACGCATTAGCCCAGGGAAAAAGCCGGGTCCTCCTTTTGAATAAAAGTGACCTGGCGGAGGAGGAGGCAAACTGGGCCTGGAAGGCTTACTATGAGGAGAAAGGATACCTGACGGCACTGGTCAATTCCCAGAGTGGGCAGGGCATCCGCCAGGTCCGGGAACTGATCTCGGAGGCAGCCAGGAAGAAGCGGGAGAGAGATAAGAAACGCGGCATTCAGAACCGGCCGGTCCGGGCAATGATCGCGGGCATCCCCAATGTGGGGAAGTCGACCTTCATCAACTCCTTCGCGAAAAAAGCCGCCGCGAAGACCGGCAACAGGCCGGGCGTAACCAAAGGAAAGCAGTGGATCCGCCTGGATAAGGATGTGGAGCTTTTGGACACGCCGGGCATCCTCTGGCCGAAATTCGATGACCAGGAGACTGGAAGGCGCCTGGCGATACTCGGTTCTATCCGGGATGAGATCATGGACCTCACTGAGCTCTCCCTCTGGTTTCTCGCCTATCTCCGGAAAGACGCGCCAGAAGCTCTGATGGAGCGCTACGCCCTCTCCGAGGAGGCCTTTGCTCTCCCCACAGTGGAGAGAGAAGGGATGCCTCTGACGAAGGACAGAAACGTTCTGGAATCTGTCAGCCTCCTTGAAGAGATTGGAAAGGCCAGAGGATGCCTCAAAGCCGGCAGCCAGATTGACCTGGAGAAAGCTGCCAGGGTCGTGATTGACGACTTCCGCGCGGGGAGGCTGGGACGGATCAGCCTGGAGAAGGCAGCGGTGGGAAAGAAAGACTGAAAGAGAGAAAGCCATGGGACAATTGTCGGATCTTCAGAGAGAATTCAAGTCCATCCCCCGGGAGAACCCTGAGGCTCTTCATGCTTTCTATGAGAAGCTGGAGGGAGAGACCCGCGCCGGGGTCCTGAAACTTCGGGAAAGCGCCAGGAAGGCGGAGGAAAAAAGCCGGCTGGAGCTACAAAGGCTGAAGAAGATGCGCCTTTATGAGGAAACCTGTGAGAAACAGGGCTACACTCTGATCTGCGGGATCGATGAGGCCGGCCGGGGGCCTTTGGCCGGCCCTGTGGCCGCCGGGGCTGTGATTCTGCCGAAAGACTGTGTGATCTTTGGCCTCAACGACTCAAAGAAGCTCTCGCCCAGGAGGCGGGAGGAGCTCTATTTGGAGATCACAGAGAAAGCTGTCGCCTGGGGCGTGGGTCTCGTCTCTCCCCAGCGGATTGACGAGATCAACATCCTTCAGGCAGACTATGAAGCCATGTGTGAGGCCATCGGAAAGCTCTCCGTCATGCCTGAGATCCTTCTCAACGATGCCGTGAAGATTCCCCAGGTAAAAATCCCCCAGGTGCCCATTGTGAAAGGAGACTCAGCAAGTGTGTCCATCGCTGCCGCCAGCATCCTGGCCAAAGTGACCAGGGACCGGTTGATGGACGAGTACGACGACGTCTTTCCGGAGTACGGTTTTGCCTCCCACAAGGGGTACGGAACCGCCGCGCACTATGAGGCGCTGAAAAAGTACGGCCCCTGCAGCATCCACAGGAGGAGCTTTTTGAAGACCCTGCCGGAGCATCTGAAGACGAGGGAGGATGGAGATGCGTGAGATTTGGAAGCGGAAAAAGATGGAGCGGCCCATTGACCGCCTGACTGTCCACACTGCGGAGAACGGTGTTGTCTATCTGTCCTTCCCCCTACTCGATCAGTTTGATTTTCTGAAAAACGCCTTCAGCACCAGGCTGGGCGGCGTGTCTGAGGGGGATACCGCATCGATGAATTTCAGCTCCGCCCGGGACAGTTCCCGGGAGCATGTCCTGACCAACTACAGGCTCTTTGCGGAGGCGGTGGGATTTGACCCCCAGGATCTCGTCTTTTCTGACCAGACCCACACCGATCGGGTGATCCGGGTCAGCAGGCAGGACGCGACGGGGGTGTTTGACCCGGCGGGGGAGCGGAAAGGGCCCTGTGACAGCTTCCACGATGTGGATGGACTCATCACGAATGACCCTGGGGCGGTTCTTATGACCTTCTACGCGGACTGTGTGCCCCTCCTTCTGGCAGACCCGATTCGGCGGGCAGTGGCTTCCGTGCACTCTGGCTGGCGTGGGACCGTGAAAGATATTGCCGGGAAGACCGTGGCAAAGATGCGGGAATGCTTCGGCAGCAGGCCGGAAGACCTCTATGCTGCCATCGGCCCTTCCATCTGCCAGGACTGCTATGAGGTGGGGGAGGAGGTGGCCCGGCACATTCAGGAGGCCTTTCCGAGAAGGCTCTGGCCTGATCTTCTCCGGGAGGGGGAGACACGGGAGGAGAAAGGCAGCGATGGGAAGATGCGCCTGACGGCGCACTTCCAGCTGAACCTGCAGGAAGCCTGCCGACAGAATTTCCTCCGGGCAGGGATCCTCCCGGAGCATATCTCCGTGCCGGATCTTTGCACCTCCTGCAACGGGGATCTGCTCTTCTCCCACAGGAAAAGCCATGGCAAAAGGGGAACCCTGGCGGC
>CADBUA010000349.1 GCA_902797665.1 uncultured Lachnospiraceae bacterium
ATCCGTAAAATCCGCCAGCAGCTCCAGATGCAGCCGGATCATATTCCTGGGCTCAAAAGGGAGATTCTCTCCGTACAACTCTTCTAAATCAAGTGTATTCCGATCAAATAGTGCTCCGGAGAACTCGCCAGGTTCAAATACCTCCTCTTGCGTCAGATTTTCCTTCGCCCTGAGTCGATCCCTGTTTTTTTCTCGTATGTGAGCTGGCAAGTCAATCATGCCCACATTTATCATCCTCCTTATGCCGTCTAATCCACAGTAGGTTAGCGCCGTATCATACGTGATCCGTTCCCTGCGTGAATCGGTTTCTGTGAAGGAGAGCTTACTGTCCAGGTCCATCTTCCAATCATCTGCCTTATCCTGTCCGGCAGTATTCTTTTCCATCTTTTGTTCTTTTCTCTCATTGTTTTCTTTCGCCTGCACCTGCCATTCCCTCTGCATCCGTTCATATACGAGAGGCACATAGGATTTGCCGCTGGTGAATCGTTGCTAGCTCTGCATATGCTGCGGCCTCGGACGATAGCTGGCAGATTCTCCTGGCCGCGAGTATAAGCCCGATACTCCCGCATGGACTTTGCGTGTGATCAGAGGCGTCATCGCTTCCGTGAATCTCGTCCTCATACGGAAGTCTGGAGGATACCGTGTCGATTGACACAGCCATCTCCCACGCGATGTCCTTGAACCTCAACCCCTGCTTTCTCAACATCTGAGCCTGGTCACTGATCGGCGCGGAAAGCACACCCATCGTAATCATCATTTCAATTGTCCTGGCAAGGGAGATGTTGAATCAGGCGGCTGGATCATTCACAGATCGGGAATCTTTCCGCTTTGGCCTGTACTTCGGTTTCGGGACACTTCCTTCTTCAACCTCACTAAAGGACTCTGCCAACTTCTCCATCAATTCCCGGTCAGTTTTATGAAATTGACATCTCATTCCCATCAGTTTCGACTCACAGTTTCATATTTCAGCATTTTTCTGTATTTTAAACATCATTCCCTCATCAATAAAATATATATAGTTATCACGTTTCAGTGGCTTTTGGCATAGAAACAGTTGTACCTGTCCAGTCACAAGCTCCTGTAGGCATTCCGCCAGGCTGAGGATTCTACGCCTGCATTGAAAGTGCACCCAGCCTTTGCTTTTGAATTTTATTACCTGGCTTTGCGCAGCAAGGGCGCAAAGCCAGATCTTTGGCTGCTGTAAAAAAGACCCCGCCATCAGCTTTTTCTGCCAGATGCGGGGTTTCCTACAGCACTGTCTGTTCACTTTGCGCGCTTTGCGCTGAGGATGAGAATACAGAAGCCTATACGCGCGAGCGCGAGACTTTGCGGCAAAAATGGCGCGAGCGGACATATAGCGGTGAAACAGCTGGCAAATTCGAATGGTTCCCGGCAGAAACAGTGCATGTCCCAGATCATGATCAGGCACCGCAAAAGGAAGGATGTCTCAAGCGGCGCTCCATCATCCTGAGATCACTCAAAGCACAGCTACGCAGGCTTTGGCCTCTCAAAAACTGCCTCGCCATCCTGAATGGAGGCTTCCGCTATCGCGTCAAACCTGTATCCTGCATCCTGCTTTGTCTCCCTATGATCCACCGGAAACATCGGGATCTGCCAGAAGGCTCTCTTTACCATATCCGCCTGCGACAGTCGGCTCGCAGATTCTCACGCCCGCGTGGAGATCTTTCATGTCTCCCTCTTCTGTTTCAGCCTTCCACAGCAGCCCTTTTACCGCTCCGGGTAGTAGGGCGTTGTCAGGTAAGTCTGCCTGGCGAGCGGGGAGGCAATCAGTTTCTCCCGTGTTCTCCTGACAGCCTTCTCATCGTCGAAAATCCCAAATACGGTCGGCCCGCTGCCGCTCATCATCGCCCCAATGGCTCCGCCTTCAAGCATGAGATCCCGCAGGGCTCCAATTTCCGGATGCATGGGGACCGTCACAGACTCCAGAACATTTCCCTGTAAGCGGCACATTTCCCGGAGATTCCCCTCCCGGATGGCCTGGATCTGACCATCGATGTCCGGGTGCTTTAACTTTTCATCCAGCACCAGATGGGAATAAACATATTTGGTAGAGACATGAACCTCCGGCTTTGCCACCAGAATCAGACAGTCCGGGATATGGGGAAGCGGTGTCAGAATCTCCCCGATGCCCTCGGCCAGGGCTATGCCCCGGAGAATGCAGAAGGGGACATCTGCCCCGATCTTCAGCCCCCGCTCCATCAGTTTTTCCTGGGAAAGCCCCAGGTGGAACAGGATGTTCATGCCCACCAGGACCGCAGCCGCGTCAGAGCTTCCGCCCGCCATTCCGGCCGCCACTGGGATATGCTTCTCCAGCGAGATGAAAACCCCTTCCGGAATCTGAAACTCATCGATCAGGATTCTGGCGGCCTTCGCGGCCAGATTGTTCGCGTCCACAGGAAGGAATCCCAGGTTGGTCTCCATCTTTACCCCCGGGCTCCTGGTGATGTTCAGGCTGATGCGGTCATAAAGGCGGATCGACTGCATCACCATCCTGAGATCATGGTATCCATTCTCCCGTTCCCCCGTCACATCCAGGGAGAGATTGATCTTCGCCATCGCCTTGAGATTGATCTGACGCATCCTATCCTCACTTTCCAGGGTTCAGCTCCCCCTGTGTTTTCTGCTTACCAGGCCCAGGCTATCCGAATAGATCCTGACAGGCAGATCTAAGTCCAGCTCCTGCCGCG
>CADBUA010000350.1 GCA_902797665.1 uncultured Lachnospiraceae bacterium
CATCTTTGAAAAGATGCGCATGGACAACAAGGACAACATCATTCTTGTCATCTCCCATCAGGAGCGGATTCTTCGGACGGCAGATGATATCGTGGTTCTGACGGGCGGGCGGATTACCCTCTCCGGAACGGGAGAGGAGATCCTGCCGAAGATCATCGGGACCGAGTCGGCGGAAGATGTCTGTGAGAGACTTCAGGAGGAGGCAGTGTCATGACAGAGACAAACGCACAGAGTCAGAGAGAACTTCCCATGGATGAGATCCAGAAGAGGGTCATTGAGGAGGTCGCGGACCTGCATCAGATTCCTGTCGGCGCTTACAACTTCCGGGCCAACGGAAAGTCCGTGGGCAGGCAGAGCACCGCAATGATTGATGTATGCCCGAAGGAAGACGGAACGGGCCTGGAGATCACTGTGAAGGATGGGACAAAGAATCAGAGCGTTCATATCCCTGTGGTCATCAGCAGCAGCGGCATGTCCGAAGTTGTATACAACGACTTCCATGTCGGCGAGAACTGCGATGTGACCATTGTTGCCGGATGCGGCATCGACAACTGTGGCAGACAGGACTCTGAGCACGATGGCATTCACCGCTTCTGGATCGGGAAAAACTCCCATGTGCGCTACGTGGAGAAGCATGTCGGTTCCGGGAGCGGAAGCGGAAAGCGGATCCTGAATCCGGTGACGGAGCTCAGCCTGGAAGAGGGAAGTTCCGTGGAGATGGAGATGGTCCAGATCCGGGGAGTCGACTCAACGGATCGGAAGACCACGGCAGTTCTTGGAAAAGACGCCCATCTGATCGTCCGGGAGAGGCTGATGACCACCGGGGAGCAGACGGCAAACAGCTGCTACCATGTGTCCCTGAATGGGGAGGGCTCTGCCGCTGACATCGTCTCCAGGGGTGTTGCCAGAGATCACTCGGTTCAGACGCTGGATCTCCGGATCACGGGCAACGCGGCCTGCAGCGGGCACACAGAGTGCGACTCTATCCTGATGGATGAGGGACGGATCCTCGCAATCCCCTCTCTGGAAGCCAACTGCCTGGATGCTGCCCTGGTTCACGAGGCGGCGATCGGAAAGATCGCAGGAGAGCAGCTGACCAAGCTGATGACGTTGGGCCTCACCCAGGAGGAGGCCGAAGAGCAGATCATCAGCGGATTCCTCCGCTGAACGGGGCCGTGGGAAACTGCGAAACAGGCGCGAGCGGGCATATCCCGTAGAAGCATCTGGCAAATCCGAATGGCTTCTGGGATAGCGGTATCTGATCGGGAACTGAGAGATGGCCGCAGGCGTGAGAAGCTGGAGGAAAAATGCGTACACAGGGATCAGATTTTGCATGAGCCTTGCAGGATCAGTTGTCTCCGACTGGGGATTCGAAGGATACAGGCATCAAAAAAAGGTGCCTGTAAAGTCGCAGGCACCTTTGGGCATTCGGCCGGGCTGAGGCTCCTACGCCCGCATTCAATGTGCGCCCGACCTTTGCTTTTGAAATGGTTAGCCTCGCTTTGCGCGGCAAGTGCGCAAAGCGGACTGGACAGTTACCCAAAAAGCACTCCCGCTTCGGCCGGAGTGCTTTTTTGACGAAGTCAGATTCTCCAAGGCAGCATGCGGCCTTCATCCTTTTCAATCACCATCCCAATTGAGGATGCCTGCCGGGACGGTGAAGTTGAGCTTGTCCATTTTCAGATTTGGGCCGATGAATTGATTCAGGAAGGTAAAGTATCCGTCAGAACCAAGTTCTTTGATCCACATGTCCGCGGAGCGCTTGATTCGGCAGATGCAGAGGATAAATTCCCTGTAGTAGTTTTTGCAAATATCCCGGTTGCCTTTCAGGTCCTCGAGCGTGATCGGTGTGTCGAACTCTTCCATGGCAGATACGATCTCCGGGTTTGTGAACGGATCGAAAGCATAGAGGAGAGCATGTTCCAGGCGGGCATTGTCCTCGTTTCGGAAGTTTGAGAGGTCAGCCAGCTCCCCGGTGAAGTACTCACGAATGTCGAAAAGCGTAAGAGCACAGGCCTCAAGCATCCGCTGGCTGTTGCATTTCGGGTATTTGTTATGGATGAACATGGCATTGGTTTCCAGGGTTAACAGGACAAACTCATGTTCTTCTTCCATCCCTTTTCTGATTCCCCCAAACTCGCTTTCCATTCTGGTGAAGATTTTTTCAAACTGATAGCGGTTCATGACACTCCTTTCATAACTCCTGCCTGCCCAGCCACAAGCTCCTGCAGAGGGAAAGGCATCAGTACAGCCATAGATCTAATTCATGGCATAAGGATAAGCGCAG
>CADBUA010000351.1 GCA_902797665.1 uncultured Lachnospiraceae bacterium
CAGAAGTGAAAAACTAAAGACGATACTCAGAAACCCCCTCCAGGCCCGTAACCACTGGCTTAGAGGGTTTTGTCGTCTCTGGAAGGTCCAGCGACGAAAACGAAAAACGGAGGGTCTTTTTCGTCTCTGGCATCCGGAACAACCGGTTCATCTTCCGCAGGGCCAGAAACAAAACCAGCTCCCCAAGGCAGAGACGAAACGATTTCGTCTCCGGCACAGTCCTCAGACAAAGTCTGTAAAGACGGGCTGTCCAGGGGGCAATGCGGATGCTTTCCAGTCCTGACCCGGAATCGAAAGCAGAAGTCGAGAGACGAAACTCTCTCCGGACGGGCCCAGGCATCCCGATCTCCAGCATCACCCTGCCGGGAGCATTTTTCAGGCCGTTCTGGGTCTATGGCCGTATACGTGCCTCACAGTCTGCCTGGAATTCTTCCTGATAAGAATGTCTGTGCTCCTGTTGGATCAAGCTGATTTCATGCAGGTTATTCAGTGAAAGCATATAGATGGGTTGAGGAGAAAGGATCCCTGGCTGCAGCAAATCCCAGCAGCTGTCTCAATCACACCTGAACATCCTCATTCTCCCATGAAGCAGTCACTCCCCGGATACATCGCGGTCAGCTCAACGGCAGCAGCCAGCAGGTCCTCTCCCAGGATATGAGAAGCCATCTTCCTGTTCCGCGATCACCACCTCCTCATCCGTAACCACCACCCTTTCAACTTCCTCCTCGAATCTCTCCTCATCAAACTTTTCCCAGTCCATCTGGACGCATATCGCCGCTATCAGGTCTGTCCCCCGAATCGTGCGGCACATGCAGCCGTTTCCCCTCCTGCCCTTGTGCCTGTCCCGGCACGTCCATGCCTTGTACCGTTCCCCCTTGTATCCTCTCAGCGTCCGCCTGGTCATGGGCTCGCCGCACTCGCCGCAGGAGACCTTCCCGTAAAAGAAATGAGTTTCTCGTAGTATTCGCACTGGACCTCAAAGGAGCCGTCCTGCGTGTCGCTTGTGCTGCTGACCCGGCAGCAGGCAGCCGTGCGCAGTTTCTTTCCTTCCATGCTGTTTCTCCTGATTCTGTAGATTTGACCTGGTATCCGGCCCTTCCGCCCTCTCCTGCGGTCATCACATATTCCCGAAAAGTGCTGTCCATAGCAAGTCAATATTGGATACTTCCTCACTTCTTTTTCCGGACAGGAGTACCCGTGAAAACTCGCAGGAAAAAGAAAAAAAGATCTGTGTATAAAGAAACTGGCACCGGCTTCTGCACCGGTGCCAGTTTCTCTGGTTTAAATATAATAAGTTAAGACCAAATTTTCAGGTTTTGCGCATCAGATATGCAAAGCTGACCTGGCAATTATAAAAGCAACATCTGACCCGTCCCCAGAACGGTACGCTTAGGCAGGCTGACAGACAGGCCAGCCTACATACATACATACATACATGCTGCATGCTGCATACATACTACATAGAGAGCTTCGATCCGGCCCTGTTCTGGCGTTTTGGGGCATTCCCAGGGGGCCTTTACTCCTGCTTTTTCCGGTCAGAGTACAGCACCACGATCCGCTGAATGAAGATAAACAGGAGAAGGAGTGCTCCAGTCGCAATCTTGCCCCACCAGGAAAGCAGATTGCCATTGAAGGTGATCAGAGTCGGGATGGCCGTCTTGAGCAGCACGCCGAAGAGTGTGCCGACCATATACCCGACACCGCCGGTCATCAAGGTTCCGCCAATGACCGCACAGGTGATGACCTCCAGCTCACCGCCCTGCAGGGCCAGGTTCCACCCGCTCTTGACATACAGCACATAGGCAAATCCTGCCAGCACGGAGCAAAATCCATTGAAGGCGTAGACGATGATCTTGGTGCGGGCAACGGGAAGCCCCATCAGTTTCGCGGACTGCTCATTGCCGCCAATGGCATAGATATTTCTGCCAAAGCGCGTCTTCTGCAGGAGGATGGTTCCCACAATGATCATAATGATAAACAGCAGAAGATTGAAGTTGATGTAACAGATCGGCTTGATCTTCGCCCACTCCCCATCCTCGTTCCACCATTTTATATAGATCTTCCAGCCCGCTAAGGCATCAATCAGATCATTGTGGATCTCGATGGATTCACGACTGATCAGGGAGCAGATTCCGCGCGTCAGGAACATGCCTGTCAGGGTCATGATGAAGGGCGGCACATTCAGATAGTGAATCGCCGCGCCCATGAGCGCGCCCAGGCCGATGCCAACGGCAAAGGCAAATGCCAGGCAGAGCAGCGGATGAAGGTTCATGTTTGTGACGCCGTAGGCGATCAGCATCCCTGTGAGGGAGGAGACCGCACCGACGGACAGATCGATGCCTCCCGTGATCAGAACCATGGTCATCCCGACCGCGCTGATCCCATAATAGGCATTCTCCGTGAACATACTGATGACCAGGGTGCGCAGCGTCAGAAAGCCGCTGTCCCCATAATTGATCGCGCCAAAGATGTAGATGATAAGAAAGATCCCGATGGTCGCATAGACCATGATATACTTCGGGTTCATGATGCGGGAGAGAAGGCTCTGCCGCTTCCTTGCCGTTCTTTCCATGAATGCGTGCCTCCTTTCCTCAACCTCTCTTAACCATTGCCCGCTTGTCAGAGCGGCGGGCGAAATACTCTCTCACAGGTTCACTCTGCAGAATGATGACAACTGCAATGATCAGGGCCTTAAACGCCATTGTTGCCTCGGCAACGATGCCGAAGTAATAGACGAAGGTTACAATCGTCCGAATGATGATCGATCCGATCAGGGTTCCCACCAGGCTGAACCTTCCACCTGTCATGGCGGTTCCGCCGATGACCACCGCGAGAATCGCGTCCATCTCATAGTTGATTCCGGCATTGTTGGAGTCATTTGACATGATCCGGCTGGAATAGATCAGCCCCGCAATCCCGGACAGGAAGCCTGTGATGGAATAGACAATCATAATGACCGCGTCCGAGCTGATGCCGGACAGGCGGCTGGCGCTGCGGTTCACACCGACCGACTCGACAAAGGTGCCGAATGCGGTCTTCCGCACAAACAGTCCCATCAGAATGCAGACCACAGCCATGATCACGATCGGCATCGGGATCGGTCCGAGATTCCCCTGGCCAATCACCTTGAAGGGCGCGTACATGGTCGTGAACTGTTTCCCGTCAGTCAGGATCTGCGCAATGCCGCGGCCGCTCACCATCAGGATCAGGGTCGCGATAAAGGGCTGCATCCCGCCCTTCGCGATCAGGACCCCGTTGAACAGCCCCATCAGGGTACAGGTGATGAGTGGGAAAAGGATCGCCATCCAGAAGGGTTTGACGCTGTAATTCCCAGGCGTGACATATTCCAGGACATCCCAGCGCATCAGCTTCAAAGCCATGGCGCCGGAAACCGCCACCAGGGCGCCAACGGAAAGGTCCGTTCCACCCAGTGCAATGGCGAGGGTCATCCCCATGGCAATGATGGAGATCTCCGCAGAACGGTTCACGATATCAATGAGACTCCCGTACAGCACACCGGTGGACTCCTGAATCTTGATCGAGAAAAAGTCCGGTCTGATGACAAAGCAGACCAGCAGAATCAGAACCTCTGCCACTACAGCCCACGTGATCTTTGATCGCGTGAGCGATGCAAGGTTGAATGATCTCTTTTTCATACGCCTGCCTCCTTGTCTTTTCCAGCTACGGATCCTTCCGCGATGATGTTCAGAATATTCTGCTGCGTGCAGGTGGCGCCATCCACCTCAGCGACCTTCTCACGATCCCTCATGATAACAATCCGGTTGGAGCAGCGGATGATCTCATCCAGCTCAGAGCTGATGAAAATCACAGACACGCCGTCCCCGCACATCTCGAGCATCAAGCGCTGAATCTCGGCTTTTGCGCCGACATCGATTCCACGTGTCGGCTCATCCAGAATCAGGACATCCGGCTCCGTGGCCATCCATCTGGCCAGAATGACCTTCTGCTGGTTGCCGCCGGAAAGCTCCGCGATCTTCTTCTCCGCATCCGGTGTGGCGATGCCCAGGGCTTTGATGTACTTATCGGCCAGTTTCTCCTGCTCAGATCTCGACATGGGGTGGAGGAAGCCTCTGCGGGCCTGCACCGCCAGCATGATGTTTTCCCGTATGGAGAGGTCCCCTATGATCCCATCCAGCTTTCTGTCTTCCGGGCAGAAGGCGATCTTCTCCATGATTGCATCATGCGGGTTCTTCAGGCTGACATCCTTTCCCTTTTTCCTGATGCTGCCTTTCGCCGTCTTCTCCGCGCCAAACAGCATCTCCGCCGTCTCGGTCCGTCCGCTTCCCAAAAGCCCCGCGAAGCCCAGAAGCTCCCCTTCTTTGATGTTGACGCTGATATCCTTCACCTTGCCTGGAATGCCGATGTGTTCGGCTTCCAGCATGTAAGCTGCATCCGCTTTCACATCCGCCCGCTTCAGGTTGAAGATCACGTCAATGTCCTTCCCGATCATCTCTGTGACCAGCTGAACCTTGTTCAGGTCATGGATGCCGTAGGACCCGATCAGGTGTCCGTTCCGGAGGATCGTCATGCGGTCTGAGATCTCATAGACCTGATCCAGGAAGTGGGTGATGAAGATAATCCCCATCCCCTCCTCTCTCAGATCCCGCATCACATCAAACAAAAGCTTCACTTCATTGTCATCCAGGGAGGATGTCGGTTCATCCAGGATGAGAATCTTCGCCTTCACGTCCACAGCCCGCGCGATCGACACCATCTGCTGGATGGCGGTGGAATAAAAGGACAACGGGCGGGTGACATCGATGTCCAGGTGAAAGCGCTCCATGAGCTCATCCGCTCTCCGGTTCATGGTTTTCCAGTCGATGGTTCTGCCCCGTTTCATCGGCTGACGCCCGATGAAGATGTTCTCGGCAACAGTCAGGTTCGGGCAGAGGTTAATTTCCTGGAATACGGTGCTGATCCCCATCTCCATCGCCTGCTCAGGGCTCTGCGGATTGATCTCCACACCGTCCAGGATGATCTGCCCGGCATCCTTGTGATTGACACCTGTCAGGCATTTGATCAGGGTGGATTTGCCGGCACCGTTTTCTCCAAGAAGGGAATGCACCTCACCTTTTCGCAGTGTGAAATCGACCTGATCAAGAGCCTTGACGCCGGGAAACGTGATCTCAATCTGTTTCATCTCCAATATGATATTGTCCGGCAAATTCCTACCTCCTTATCCGTAAAGGTCCAGGCCGCAAGGGCCTCTGACTTCCGCCCCAGGCTCCCCTTCCGGGCGAAACTCCGAAAAAAGGGCGGTGATGCCACCGCCCTCTGCCTTCATCTTTCAAAACCTTGGATCAAAGCCTTCCGTCAAACCTTTCATCTGCTTTTTCCTGGTTTTCAACCAGTTTCAGACCAATCGTTCATTCATTCTTCCAAACTGCCCCTCAATGGGTCAAAGGCTTGCTTTCGGTCTCTCCTCCGGCCTCGAAATCCTCTCATCGCTGCTTTTCAGGCAACTATTAATAGATACGCTCGTCGATGACGTCAGCGGCCTTGATGGAAGTGGTGCTGCCAAGGTCGATTCCACCTTCCATATCATAGACGCCTTCCTCCGGATGGACGACTTCCTTGTCCATCTCTTCGCCGTTCTCCAGCGCCTCGATGGTCTCTACAACGAACGGTCCATAGAGAGGTGTGCACTCAACTGTGCAGTTCATCTCGCCTGCAACGATCGCTTCGAACGCAGCCTTGACGGAGTCGCATCCGACAATGATGATATCCTCGCCAGGAACAAGGCCTGCAGCCTTGATGGCATCGATTGCGCCAAGTGCCATATCGTCGTTCTGAGCGATCAGGACATCGATCTTATCCTCGGACTTCAGCCAGCTCTCCATGACAGCCTGGCCTTCTGCGCGGGTGAAGTTACCGGTCTGCTGTGCAACAACTTCCATGAAGGGATAGTCTTCCAGAGCGGCCAGGTTGCCCTCGGTACGTCCAGTCTGAGCGGATGCGCCGGTGGTGCCTTCCATGATCGCGACCTTGATGTCTTCGCTGTCACGACCCTGCTGCTTCAGATACTCACCTGCCCATGCGACCTGACGGCGGCCCTCTTCGACGAAGTCACCGCCAAAGGCTGCGACATAGTCGATCTTATCGATGCAGTCCGGAAGTCTGTCAACCAGAATCAGCGGGATCTCAGCCTCGTTGACTTCTGCCAGAACCTCTTCCCATCCAGTGGAAACAACGCCAGTAAAGAGGATGTAGTCAACGCCCTGGGTGATGAAATTGCGGAGCGCTTTGATCTGGTTTTCCTGCTTCTGCTGTGCGTCATCATAGATGAGCTCCCAGCCTTCATGCTCCTCGATCGCCCCATTGATGGAGTCCGTATTCGCGGTACGCCAGTCAGATTCCTGTCCGATCTGAGAGAACGCGATCTTCACGTCAGCCATAGCCGGAGCTGCAATCCCCATGCACATGGAAGCGGCCAATACAGCAGCCAGAACCTTTTTCTTCATAGCGAAATCCTCCTTTGTAAATCATGCTGTCCTTACAGCGTTTCAGATGGGTATAGCTTAGTCGAAAAGCACAAGGAATTCAATGGAATATCCTTTTGACTTGGGTAAAAAAACGACCGGCTGCCCGAATCAGGCGGCCGGTATGGTTCATTTTTATTTCAGGCAGGGTTATTTTTTTCGCGTCAGTCCTCTTTTTCCTCTTTCCGGGCACCCCCGCTGGCCTCCCGATATTCACTGGGCGTCATCCCTGTGTTCTTCTTGAACAGGTAGCTAAAATAGTGCCGGTCGCTGTAGCCGACCTGGGAGCTGATCTCAGAGGAACGGAGGCTGGTCGCCCGCAGGAGTTCCCTGGCTTTTCCCATCCTGAGCCCTGTCAGATACTCTGTGAAGGTTGCCCCCATCTCCTGGGCAAAAACGGTGGAAAAACGGCTGTTGGACATCCCGGCCGCCTTGGCCGCATCCTGCAGCATCAGGTTCGGATTCGTGAAGTTCTGGGCGAGATAGCGGCACGCGTTCAAAACAGCCCGGTTTCCATGGATGGGAGAGGTCCGGTTCCGGAAGGCGAGGGCTTTCTGTAAAAGGTGCCTTGCGGCCTTGGGGATCACATCATTTCCACCCGCCTCAATCATCTTGTCATACTCCGAAAAGTTCAGCTCCTCCCCTGGGTCTCCCCCTGCCTCCCGGATGATTCTGGAAGCGGTCAGAACCGCCTCCATTCTCAGGTAGTCCTCAGAAGCCCCGGTGTGCATATCCGCCTGCCGAAGAGAGATGACATAATCCTGAAACACCTCCGGAAAGTCCTCCGGCCGGATATACTGAAGCTGTTCGTAAAGCGGCTGAATGTCCAGACTGCTCAGCGCCATCGGTGTATCCTCCACCTCCCCGACCCCGACAATCTTTCTTCTTCCTTCTTCCCCCCTTGCCTCCACCATATGCCGGACATGCCGGGCTGTGCACATGGACTCATACACCTGATCCAGGCTGCTGCAGGGTTCCCCAATGCATACCAGCACGTCTTCCGCCCCGTCCTGCTCCAGGGTGTAGACAGCGGAGAAAGCGAAGGTATAGCAGTCCTCCTCCAGGTCGCTCCGGTTCTGCCCCATAACCAGCGCATTGGCTCCATGCGGGGAACTGCACATCAGAATCTGTCCCGAGCTGCTCTCTGAGAGCGGCTCCAGGAGCGTCAGTCCCCTCTCCTGATCCGGCGTCTTTCCATAACTGTAGCGAATATCCAGAACGTTGTAGATGGGCGCTGTGACATGGATGCCCAGGTTCTCCATCTGCGCACGGCTCCGGGCGGCATCCCTTTCACTGATGGGGGAGGACAGAAGAGATCCTAAAAGTTTGTCCTGCACAAAGCGCATGCCGGAAGCCACCTGCTGGCGGATCCTCTGCTCCTCGCTGCGGCTCTTTCGCTCTGCCTGGATCTTTTCCAGGATCTGGTCCAGTACGGCGCGCAGCTCCTTTACGGTGACCGGTTTCAGGAGATATTCCTCCACGCCCAGCGAGATCGCCTGCTTTGCGTACTCAAAATCACTATAGCCTGAGAGGATCACGATATGGATCCAGGGCATGGTACGCCGGATGGCGCGGCTGAGCGCCAGCCCGTCCATAAAGGGCATGCGGATGTCGGTAATCACCACATCCGGCTTTTCATCCGCGATCATGGGCAGAGCGATCTCCCCGTCCGGCGCCTCCCCGACTAAGGTATAGTGCTCTTCATCCCAGGGAAAGGAGGATCGGATTCCCTCTCTGGTCGCAATCTCATCATCCACCAGAAATACTTTCAGCAGCATGTGTCATCTTCTTTCTATAGGCCCAGTGCGTCCGTCAGTGCAGGAACCGCGAAGGAGACAACCGTCCCCTCCGGTCCGCTCTCAATCTTGAGTCCCTCATCCAGACTGTAGTAAAGACGGATCCTCTGATCCACGTTGTAAAGGCCAAAGCCCCCTCCCGGCTCGGGTTCATTGGGATCCCGATGCATCTCCAGCCCGCTGCGCATATTGGCGAGAACCTCTGTGAGCCTCTCTTTGCTCATCCCGTTGCCGGTATCCGCCACCTCAAAATACAGCTTCTCTCCCTCCATTTTGCAGAGAACCCGAATTGTGCCGCCCCCGCGCTTATACTTGATCCCATGGTACAGGGCGTTTTCCACCAGCGGCTGGAGGAGCAGCTTCAGGATCATATATCCCTTCATCGCGGGATCCGCTTTGACCTGGTAGTTCAGAATATCCCGATAGCGGGTCTTCTGAATGGACAGATAACCGTTCAGATGGCGGAGCTCCTGCTCCACCGTCACCCAGTCCTGGCCCGAGGAGAGGGAGCTTCGAAAGAAGTCGCTTAAGGATTTGGTCATCTCCACAACTTCCTCATTCTTTCCGGACTGAGCCTGCCAGACAATGGTATCCAGGGTATTATACAGAAAATGCGGATTGATCTGGGCCTGGAGGGTTCTCAGTTCCGCCTTTTTCAGGTTTTCCTGCTCCTGCCGGTTTTCCTCCACCAGGTCTTCCAGCCGTCCCGCCATGGTATTGACATCTCTCGTCAAGCCTGAGAGTTCCTCCACCGGAGTCCGTCTGACGCGGGCCTGCAGATTTCCCGAGGCCAGTTCCTTCGTGAACTGTTCGATATCCCCGATGGCATTGTCAATCGAAAGCTTCTGCTTTCGGGCCGCCCAGATGGAAAACAGGAGCGAGACCAGAAGGAGCAGCACACCGAAGACGACTACATACAAAACCGTCCGCTGAAAAGACTCGGTTTTCCGCTTCACCTCCACCGCCTCATCCTCGATAAAGTCTTCCAGGATTTTTCCAATCAGGTTCGCGACGGAGCGCACCTCTTCCAGGGTCGTTTCACTGACCGATACGGGGATCTTTTCATCTGCCATCTCCATCTCAATCTGCGCGCAGTAGGAAGCCAGGGTATCCATGGTGCGGCGCGCCACCGTAATCCGGGATGCGGCGCCTTCAGGCGCCCGCATCAGGCAGTCCTCCAGGGTTTCATTGATCTCCCGGATTGATGCGTCAACACCGCTGGCAAGGTAGCTGCTCCGGCCGGCAATCACAGACCAGACCTTCTCCGGAATCTCCTCCACCACCTTCGGCCTCAGGGCCGCAACGTTGCCCATGAGGGAAACGGACTCCTGAAATGAAACGGCGTAAAATGCTGTCACCGACAGAGAGGTCAGTGTCGGAATCATCAGGATGATCATCATCAGCCTCGTAAAAAAACGCATCTGGCCTGAAAGGCTGCTGACACGCTTTGCTCTGCCTTCTGTCATGAATCCATATCCTCTCTGATTGGGCATGTCCAAAGGTCTGTCCAAAAATCGCTCATTCAAAGCGCATCCCATGCGCTCTACGGCATGCTTCGATCTCAATAGCCCCTCGGCGCCAGATGACTCAGGTCATCATACTCCGTAAAGCAGCCTTCCTCCGGATGCGTGATTCTCGGATAATCCTGATGCGTCACAATCTTCTCCGCCAGATCCATAACCGCCTCTCCCAGCATGGGAGAACATTCCACCACGCAGTTGATTTTCCCTTCCCGCAGAAGATCCACCGCCGCCTGTTCCCCGTCGACGGAAATGATCACGATGTCCCTGCCAGGCTTCATGCCGTGTGCCTCCATCACCTCAATGGCGCCCAGCGTCATCGCATCATTGTGCGAGTACAGCACATCAATCTGGTCCGGATACTTTCTGAGGAAGGTCTCCATGCACTCTTTGCCCTTGGATCTTAAAAAGTCGCCGGAAAGGGTCTCCAGCAGCTCAAAGCGCCCGTCCCGGTCAATCAGATCGTGAAAGCCCTTTGTCCTGCTGATCATAGGGCTGGAGCCCTCCGTCCCGGACATTTCCACAATGCGGATCTTCCGATCAGGGAGATCTTCTTCTGTCATCGCTGAATTGGAAAGGAGCGCTTCGGAAGATGCCTCATCTGCAGAATGTTCACCTGAAAGGTCCTCTTCGGAAAGCATTTCTTCCGCCTTCTTCAGCAAAAACTTTGCCGCATTGACGCCTTCGAGGTAATGGTCCGGGCCGACGTACGCGGTATAGAGATCAGAGTCCATCACATTGATCACGCGGTCCATCATGATGACCGGAATTCCCGCATCCTTCGCCTCCTGAAGCACATTGCTCCAGCCATCCTCCACAATCGGAGCAAACACAATGACATCCACCCGGTAGGCGATAAAGGAACGAATCGATGCAATCTGATTCTCCTGCTTCTGCATCCCGTTCTCCACAAACAGGCTGAAGCCGCGATCCTTGGCCGCTCTTTCCATGCTCAGTGTATTGCCAAGCCGCCAGGCACTCTCACTCCCCAGCTGGGAAAATCCAATCACCAGGCTGGAAGCTGTCTTCCCGGCATCTTCCCCAGGCTCGCTGTCGGACTGGATTGAATCTGCATTTCTCTCTGTCTTTTCCTTGCTCTTCCCCGCGCTTTCACAGCCTGTCAGGAACAGAACGAAAAAAAGGCAGAGCAATGAAAAGAGGACGCACAGAAGCCTGATCCTGCCTTTTCCTGTTTTCCCTCTTTTCTTTCCTGGGAGAAGCGCCGTACGCAGAATCCCCTGAATTTCAGCGATTCCATTTCTCTTGAATTCCATAATGAACCTCTATATAAGCCGCAAACACACCCCATAATGAATCTGCAATGAATCTGTGACGTATCAGACAATCAGGTTCATCGTAACACGTTCAATCCCAAAAAACCAGAAAGCCACATTTCGATTTACCTGATTTTAATTCATTATTTGCATTTCTATTCGTTGTAATATTTTATTTTAATTATTCATTAACAATTAATTATTCACTAACCATTAATTACCAATCTTCGATCGGTATATATGTGTTTATATATGTATGTATGTATATCACATAATATTGACAAATCCGGAAACTTCCAGAGGCTGTCCGCACCTGTTCGACAGGGGATGAAACTACTGCCCGCAAACGAATCGGCCCCTGACTCATGTCAGGAGCCATGGAAAGACTTCTGGTGGGAGGATCTTCCAATTAATATATTTGATAAACCAATAGTAGCTGTAAAGTCGCAAACACCTGTAGGTATTCGGCCGGGCTGAGGCTCCTACGCCCGCATTCAATCTGCGCCCGGCCTATGCTTTTGCTCTGTTTTCCACGCATCATGCAGCAAGTGCGCAAAGCGAACTGGACAGTTACAAAAATCCATCAAGAAAACGAAAGAATGAAAGACAGACAGCAGATAGGCAGATAAAGGCGACAGGTCCCCCACCGAGAAGCATTGGGCCTATCCCAGGATCAGATCTGGCAGAACCCACCCAGGGGATCTACCCGCTCGCGTTATTTTTCACCCATATCTGCGCTCGCGGGTAGATTTCCTCTCTTTCCTGATTCTGGAAAGCACATCCCGGCAACATCCGTCTAGGAATACAGGGCTCCCCCATCCTCCTGAATCTCCGGCCAGGAAGCCTTTACCACACAGTTTCTCCCCCTGTTTTTGGCTTTGTAGAGGGCATCATCCACCTTCGTCAGGACAGCGTTCCGCTTTTGCGGTTCATGAGCCGTGATCACGCCCAGACTGACTGTAACCTGACCTGCTCCAGGAAAGGAATGTTTCTCCACCTCAGATCTTACCAGTTCTGCGATTTCCATCGCCCTCTCAGAACTACACTCCGGAAGAAGGATAAAAAACTCCTCTCCTCCCCAACGGCCAACTTTGGGCAGATGATCCCCCAGGAAGCTGGATTCAACGAGCTGATCAGGCTTTCTGTATTGGGTGTGGAACGCATGCTCCGCACAGATCTGAAGCAGATTTGCGATCGTCCTGAGCACCAGGTCACCTGTCTCATGCCCAAAGGTATCATTGACGTATTTAAAGTGATCCACATCCACCATCAGCAGAGAAAGAGGGCAGGAGGTCTTTTCTGCTTCCTCCAGGCCGGACGAGATCAGCTCCTCCGTTTTTCCACGGTTATAAAGACCTGTCAGCGCGTCATGTTCCGCCATGAAGGTCAGTTTCCGGTTCATCTCACTGAGATCCTCGTTGGCACGGCGCAGATTTTCCATCGTTGTGTATATGAGGCTGGTCAGCCGTCTGAGCAGCGATGCCTGACCGCGCAGAACCGTATCGTCCACCTTCACGGGGGGCAGAAGGTCCTTCCTGGGCAAGCCTTCCCGCATGGCAATGGAGAGCAGGGTGACATTATGTTCGATCACAGATCCCTCTTCCCTGATCACCTCTCCCCAGGTATGGAAGCCCCCAGTAGAAGCTAAGCTGGCAAAGGGCTCCATCTCCATGTTGACGAAATCCTCCCAGAAAGCTTTTCGCACCAGGCAGGAATAGAGAAGAATCACATCAGGTCTGAAGGCTCTTATCTTCTCCAGTCTCTGGTTGATCTTCTCCACAATACCGGAGGGATTCCCATAGGTGATGTAGATTTCAGTCCCTTCTGTCACGAAACCATGCATATCGATGGATCCGTCCGGTTCAATGCGGATGGTGCTGCGCAGGTGCTCCTCCTTCTGCTGTCTGACCAGCAAAGGGAATTCCAGGCTGCTGGGCGTACTGCCGTCCTTTGTCAGATCAATCTGCAGATATTTTTCATAGATCTCCGCAGCCGGCCTCCCATCGAGCTCGATCAGGTGGTTTCCAGCCGCCCTCGTCACCCGAAATGGCATGCCGAGGGGTTCCCAGCCCAGGGTCCTGTCAATGTCAATAAACAGATCCTCCCCGGCATAAAAGACAGCCAGCAAAGCATTGGAGGAGGCGCCTTTGTCGTCAAAAACAAAGTGGACTTCACTGTGCATGCTGGGTCCGCCCGCATAGCCGCCAAAAACCTGTACCTCCCTGGAACAATTGCTGATCTCTGAAAACAGCATCCGGGTGTCCATCTCCGTCCCCGGCAGAAGAAGCTCCACCGCCTTCAATCCCTTAAATGCGTCAATGTCTTCGCAGATCCGGCGCCCTGCCAGATCCTCCTTTTTCTTGATGTCGTCGTATCTCCGCACCACGATATGAGAAGTCTCAAACAGAAGAGCGCTCAGCAGCACGCTCCCCGGAGGCATAAGCTTCCCATCCATGATCTCCCCCGCTGACAGAGCACCTGCGATCAGCGCATCCGGCAGGCAGTCCTTCACCTGACGGGCGATGTGCCAGCAGAACTCAGGTTCTGTAAAAGAGCTGTACAAATGGATGAGAAGTTCCGTATACGCTCCGCTTTCAAGGGCCGTCCGGATCGGGGCAAGCCTGTCACATACCGCGGAGCTTTCTGAGAGTCCAATCAATATCTGTTTCATATCTTTCTTAGGTACACTCTATCTGTTTTATATTGACTATACA
>CADBUA010000352.1 GCA_902797665.1 uncultured Lachnospiraceae bacterium
CTACTACCTACTACCTATCACCTGCTGCCTGCTATACACCATTCACTATTCATCAATTTTGTTCATTGATAATTGTTTATTATTTATTATTTATTATTTATCGTTAACCATTAACTATTAACAACTTAATAAATATAATCTTATGTATAGCTTTATATATTTGATAGGAATTTTATCATTTGCCAACTTTTTATGCTTTATACACTGTTGTTTTTCAACCAAAAGGAGAAAGTGAATCAGAAATGAAAAGAAAGAGAAAGTCTGTTGTGGCCGCAGTTCTGTGCGCGCTGAGCATGTGTCTGACTTCCTCTGCTGTCTATGCGGCGGAGACGGAGACAAACGCTTATGTGGTTGATCTCAGAAGCGAAAATGGCGTAAACAGCGAAAACAGTGAAAACAGAATCAAAGAGATCGTTTCCTCGATGACAACGGAGCAGAAGCTCTCCCAGATGATGGTGGTGGCGCTCCGGTCAAACGACGACAACAATTACTTCTGCACGGAGATCACAGCGGAGTATGAGGATCTTCTGAAGGCGTACGATTTTGGAGGGATTATCCTCTTCGCCGCGAATATCCTTGACCCAGCCCAGACGGTATCCCTGATCCGGCAGGCACAGGAGGCAGCCTCCTCCTCGGATCTGGGGATCCCCATGCTGGTCTGTGTCGACCAGGAGGGCGGGATTGTCAACCGGGTCTCCTTTGGGACGACCGGCCCCGGAAACATGGCCATGGCGGCTGCGGGGGATCCGGCCTATACGGAAGAAATCGCCGGGATCATGGGCAGTGAGATCGCCGCTCTGGGCTTTAATGTGGACTTCGCCCCGGTCGCGGATGTCAACAGCAATCCCAACAATCCGATCATCGGGGTTCGATCCTTCTCCGATGACCCGGCGATGGTATCTGAGCATGTGCGCGCCTTTATCAAAGGTCTGAAAAAAGAAGGGGTCATGAGTGCCCTGAAGCACTTTCCAGGCCATGGCAATGTCGGCTCTGACAGCCATACCGGTCTTCCCAAGTCTGAGTTTTCCCTGGAGGAGATTCAGGATCTCGATCTGATCCCCTTCCAGGAGGGCATTGATGCCGGAGCGGAGATGATTATGACCGCTCACATCCAGTATCCGAAGATCGAGCAGGAGAGCTACCTGTCAAAGCAGGACGGGCAGGAGGTTTTCCTCCCCGCGACCTTGTCCCATACGATTCTGACCGACATTCTCCGCGGCCAGATGGGTTTTGAAGGGCTCATCACGACAGACGCCATGGATATGGGCGCGATCGGCTTGCACTTTGATCCCACGGACGCAAGTGTGCTGGCCATCAATGCGGGGGCGGATATCCTTCTCTGCTCGATGAATCTGTACGCCGAGGAGGGGCACTGCAATTTCGACGCCATGGCGGAATATATGCAGAGTCTGCTGGATCGCGTGAAAAGCGGGGAGATCAGTGAAGCGCGCCTGGATGAGTCTGTCAGCCGGATCCTGAAGATGAAGTCTGAAAACGGCCTCATGGATGCTGATTTCGGACCCCTTGACGAGCAGGACGGAGAGAGCGAGAAGCGCATTCAGGAAGTCCTGGAGACAGTCGGAAGCGCAGAGCACCATGCGCGGGAATGGGAGATCGCGGAGAAGGCGCTGACCCTCCTGAAAAATGACGGCAGGATGCTGCCGCTCGATGGCAGAGATGGCAGCCATACCCTGATCCTTTATCCGGTGCCGGACCGGGAGGCCAGCCTGAAATACGCGCTCGAAAAGCTTGAAAAGGAAGGATCCCTGGACCCGTCCACTGTGTCCTGCCTCTGCTGTCAGGACCTTAGCGCGGAGGAGATTCTGGAAGCGATGAAATCCGCGGAAAATGTGCTGATCCTGAGCCAGTCCACAGGACAGAATCAGGAGATCTCTGACGCGCTTTCAGAATATCAAGGAAAAAGCGCGCTGATCTGCCTGAAACTGCCTTATGACAGTGCGTATTACGAGACGGATGCCGTTCTCTGCGCTTATCAGCATACCGGTTCCGCCCATGACGCGGAGGGAAATGGGCCCATCAATCTCAACGTCGCTGTGGCGCTTATGAGTGCCTTTGGCCGCTCTGTGCCAGAGGGGTATCTGCCTGTCAACGTGATGACATTCTCTGAGGAGAGCTTTACGGACGAG
>CADBUA010000353.1 GCA_902797665.1 uncultured Lachnospiraceae bacterium
CGCTCCATCCGTTCCATATCTTCGATGCCCGCCTCCTCATCCGCCGGGGAAGCATACCTGGTAAAGCCGCCAAGGGTCCGAAAGCCGCGGTCACTGCCAAAGGTAAGGTACAGCTCTCCCACCGTCATTCCGGATACATACTGGGAAGGCAGGCAGGCAAGCCTTCCAGCATCCCAGCTCCGCCAGGGCAGATCTCCTTCCCGTGAGGTGAGGCGGCCCATCAGGGCCGCCTCGCGCTCTCTTTGCAGAGAACAAAGCTCTGTCCGGAGGATCCTGAGAAAGCTCAGACATGCCTCACGCTCCGGATCGAAGCTGGACCCTTCATTTTCCGGGAACTCCTTCCAGAGCTTCTGAAAGCTCTCAGGGCGGAGCGCTGCCCAGGCTCTGAGCAGCTCATCGGAGAGCTCCGTCTCTCCAGGGGACGGTGGATCCCCGCATCGCACTCTAAGCTCCCCCAGGGTCAGATGGGGGCATACAGAGGATCTTTTCCCGAGGTCTCCATCCTCTGAAAACTCCCCTGTAAACGCCAGGGCGTTCACATAGTCCCGGATCTCCTCCCGGATCCCGGCGGCAAAGGCGTAAGCCTCCCCGGAGCTCTCCACATCCAGAACCTGCCGTCCTCCCTCTGTCCTGAAAAAGGCGTTCTCGATGACTCTCTCAAAGATCCGCCCGCTGAGATGGTCCAGGCTGCCCTGCATGGACAAAGCCTCTGCCGGAATCCGCAGGAGCACGGCACTGCACAGGTCTGTCACGCAGAGGGCAAGTTCCATCCCAAAGGAGACCAGAAAAAGCGTGATCAGGAGCCTTGTCAGCATTTTCATGATGTCCCGGGGGTTCAGAAGAGAGCGGAGATCCGTGGTCTCATTCAGAAGGCTCCAGGCAAAGGCAATCACAGCCAGAAGCATCCCCAGTGCCAGAAAGAGGTCAAAGATCGGCTGACTGAGGGAAAGGAGGGCGGAGCTTCCACTCTCCCCCGCCAGGCTTCCCTGCGGCCGAAAGCTGAGGAAGCGCTCCGTGACCAGCGCTGCCCTCTGCCAGAACTCCAGACCGACTTTCAGAAAAAAGGCGCCGGGCACCATCAAAGCCTTCCCGAATCCGATCAGCGTGCTGTCAATCACCTTCATGCCAATCTCCCATAAGAAAAGCCGTAGCTGGAAAGGAGCTTGCGACTTGGTCAGCTGCGAAAAGCCCCTCCTTCAGATCCCCAGAATCCCGCGGACAAAGTCTCTGGCCTTTCCGACCACTTCCGTGCAGATCAGGATCGGAATCACCATCGAAAGGCAGCGGAGGAGGACAGTCGTGACCGACTGTTCTCTGCTCCCTGCAAAGAGTCCATAGAAAAGATCCTCCCGGACCAGAACCCCGCAGAGATTGATCGACAGAAGGATGACAGGAGCCTCCAGGAGATAGGCAGAAAAGACGGAGATCCAGTGCCTGCCCCGGTCCTCGAAGGTCCTTCCGCCGGCAAAGCCGGCGAAGGCCGACGGGGCGAAGGGGATGCACAATAAAATGTTGAAAAGGCGGTCTGCCGCGGTGAGGATCATCTTTACGCTGCACCGAATAGCCAGAAATCCGCCGATCAGGCCTGCGATCAGGCAGATGACCCCCGAAAAGAGCCAGGTGGCCTTGCTGGTATCTTTGTCCTTTTCGAGGGAGACATAGATCGAGCTGAAATACCCATAGGCTTCGAGATTCTCCTGCTGCCTTTTCCGCTCCAGATGCTGCCGGTAGGCTTTTCGGTAGCTGTCTCTCAGCTCTCCTTCCGCCGCGTCCGCTCCCTCCCCGTAAGTCTCAAGAAGAAAGGTCCGGTACTCTTCCGAGCGAAAATCCGGCTCCACTGTCTCGATGGCGGACAGCCCCTGAGGCTCCCGGACGGTGATATGCTCCGCATTCAAAGAGACCGCGTTGGCGATCAAAGCAGAGAGAGTCAGGCTCTCGTTGATGATCAGATCCAGGTTCAGAATCAGTCCCGCCAGCAGGAGAAAATGCAGGATCTCCCGGAAGATGTTTTCCACCGTAAAATCAGCCTTTATATCGAGGCTATCCCGGATCCATCCCCAGAGAAAGTATAGAAACGCCAGGTCCATTCCAATCACCTCCGCGGCAGACCAGAGGGGACCCGTGGAAACCATCTGAAACGCTTCCCGGTGGGAGGCCGGATTGTCCAGAAGATAGAGCTTCAGCATTCCTCCTGTGATCTGATTCCAGAAAGTCATTCCGATCCCCAGGCACTTCCCGCCTGCCCCGATCAGCCCTGCCCCGAGATCTGCCGCTATACTCATTCAAGCCCCCTCCTGCCTTTTCTATACTCGCGGCCAGGAGAATCTGCCAGCTATCGTCCATGGCCGCGGTATATGCAGAGGCACTAACGATTCGCCTACGGCAAATCCTAAGTGCCTCCAGTATGTCTTTCCTGTCTCTCCCCGCCTTACCCTCAGGCCGCGAGGATGCCCAGCGCAACCATCAGCGGCTGGATGATGATCATCAGCATCCCGGAGACGATCTTCTTGATCGCCGCGGTCTGCTGGCTGGAATCATGCTGTCCCCAGGCGGAGGCGAACTCAAAGACGCCGTACACCGCGACCGCGGCACCGACCCAGCGGATGATTACCAGGGACAGGCTGGCGATCCGGCCGATCGACTCTGTCACATCATCCGTATTTGTGACATCCGGCAGGCTGATCGCCCCATCCTCCGCCATGACGGGCATTGCCATACCCGCCATGAAAGCCAGTGAAGATACGGCTGACCCGATCATCTTCAGGACCCTCGCAGGCTGCCTGCCCCTGTCTGTGCGCATCCCCCTCGACTCGCCCTCCAGATCCCCCCTTTCTGTTTTCGAAAGAGCTCCCGCTCCATCTCCCATCATGCCCTTTCCCGCATTCATCAGCTTCGAAAAGCTCTCCAGACCCTTCAGAACGCCCTTTCTCTCTTCTCTTTTTCTCATACTGTCCTCCATCAATTCGATTCCCCCTCCCGGGAAGGTTCTCTGTTCCTTCTGCGCATCCAGAAAAAGCCTTTGTGTTTTCAGATCTGCTCTTTACCGCAGGATCTCGATGCCGTGACGCATCTTCCCCCTTCTTCTTCCCGCCATGGCATAGACCATGAGCCCGCTGCCGCAGATGATGAGAAGGATCGGAAGCGTGAAGCGGAAATGGTCTCCGGTCTTCACCGGAGAGCTTGTGACAGCCTGCGCGCTTCTGCCGTCCTGCATCCGGCTGGAGGCTCCGCTGTCTGGCTGGATGCCTCCGGAAGTCGGCTTAGAACGCCCTGCCAGACTTCCAGAAAAGCTCCTGTAGCCATATCCAGGTCCGGAGGAGCCGGCATCGCCGGAGCTCGAATAGCCTATGACCCGGGTAAGCGAAGCCGACCGACCGGTCAGATCCACCCGGCCATCCTGGTATCTCTTCCTGGCAGTGAGGGTATACTGCTTTGGAGAGGCACTGTCTTTGATCTCCAGGTCCATGCTCCCGGGTTTCTCATAGTCCTCCGGTATGCTGGACACAGAGAGGATATAAATGCCGGAAGGCACCGCCAGGGCGTGCCTTTCGCTCCCCTGAATCCAGCGGTCCAGTTCCTTTCCATGGTGATCCTCAAGGAGCAGTTCCGCCCCCAGGACAGGCTTTCGGCTCTCTTCATCCACGATCTCCGCAGACACCCTGGGAAGGTATTCCTGGTAGAGGATCTGGGAGAGCCGCTGCCCCGCTTCCGCCTTCACAGTGAAAGGAAGCGCTTCTCCCCCGCGGTATCCTTCCGGAGCGTTGTCTGTCCAGAGAAGATAGTCTCCGGCTTTGATCACGACCTC
>CADBUA010000354.1 GCA_902797665.1 uncultured Lachnospiraceae bacterium
CTTGGCGACAAGCACCAAAGTGGACTGGACATACCTGCTGATCTTTCCATACGGAGCGCTTTCTCAAAGATGCCTGCCTCGCCAGGGAGGCGCGATGCGCGCATTTCCTGACTGGGCCGGCGTCTTTGAGAAGGATGCCGGGAGAAGCTTTCCCGTCAGACCTCAAGCTCTTTGTTGGTCTTTTTGTTCTGAATCAAGTTGCGGATGAGGCCGATCAGGGCGTAGATCAGGCCGATGATCCAGAAACCCTTTGCCTCCAGTACCAGGCCGTCCACGGTCTGCATACCGATGCTGCCGGCGGTCATCTTGGCCAGGGCGCGGAAGGGCATGTTGTAGATAAAGAGGATGTTGAGATTGGGGGTTCCCTTCTTTTCACCGGATTTCTTCATCTGGGTCAGCACCGCCCAGACGATCCAGAAGATGGGGCTCCTGGAGTGGTTGAGTTCGCTGAAAGTGATGTTCCGGTCGATCGGGTGTGCCGCTCTCGGCACCGCTTTTCCGTAGAGGGCGGCGAACTCCTCCTCCGTGACCTCCCTCACCTTTCCGGATTTATAATGCGGCAGATCCAAGCCTTCATAGGGATTCGGGGCTGCAGTGCCCTGGACGGAGACAGAGCCCTGGAGGCGGATGTCTTCTACAGAGGCGCCGATCATGATCTCATAGGAGCCGCCCTCGATCTCCCATTTGTTGGATTTTACGTTGAAGTAGCGGAATGCCCGATCATCGAGACAGATCTCAAGCTCCCGGCTCTCCCCGGGGTTCAGGAAGACCTTGGCAAAACCCTTGAGTTCCAGGAGCGGACGGAAGATCTCCGCGTCCTTCTTTCCGATGTAAAGCTGGGCAATCTCCGCGCCGGGCACAGAGCCGCTGTTGCTGATGGTGAAGCGGACAGACTTTGCGTCTTCACTGACCACAAGCCTGTCATAGCTGAAGCTGGTGTAGGACAGGCCATAGCCGAAGGGGAATGCCGGCTTGACGCCTGCCGTCTCAAAGTAGCGGTAGCCGATGTAAGGGCCTTCCTTGTAGATCGAAGTCCGGTCCTGGCCGGGGAAGTTCCCCGCCGTGGAGTAATCAGAGAGCTGCATGCCCCAGGTCTCCGCCAGCTTTCCGGAGGGGTTGACACGTCCGAGAAGGACATCCGTGACAGCGCCTGCGCCGGCCTGACCGGAGAGTCCGATGTAAAGCAGGCTCCTGACATCCTCAAGCCAGGGAGTCTCAACGGCAGAGCCGCCGGCGAGAATGACCACCGTGTTCGGATTCACGGCAGCGACCGCATGGAGCAGGGCGATCTGGGACTCAGCCATCAGCATGTCTCCGCGGTCAAGGCCTTCACTCTCCTTGATTTCGTCGAGGGAGAGGCAGAGAAGCGCAACCTCGGCAGTTTTTGCCAATTCCACGGCTTCACTGACAAGGGCCGGGTTTTCCTTTCCATGGCGCTCAAAACCCTGGGCAAAGCCTGTGATGCTGATGCCGCTTTCCTTCTGAAGGAAGTCGAGGACGTTGTCGACCTTTGTCGGATTGACCTGGCTGGAACCGGCACCCTGATAGCGAGGTGTCTTCGCGTAATCCCCGATGACAGCGATCGTGCAGCCTTTCTTCAGCGGCAGCAGGGGAGCGCCCTGAACCTCTTCGTTCTTCAGAAGGACAAAGCTCTTCTCGGCAGCTTCCCTGGCCACGGCATGATGGCTGTCAACGTCAAACTCCGCGGGATATTTCCTGATTGCTTCGGTGGTCTCCAGGACGAGACGGAGGACTTCCTTGGCCCGGGCATTGACGTCCTTCTCACTCAGCGTCCCTTGCTTTACGGCCCGGAGAACTTCCCGGACGGAGTCTCCGCCAGCCGGCGGCATCTCCAGGGAGGAACCTGCCCGGATGCCGGCTGCGTGATCATTGGATCCGCCCCAGTCGGTGACCACTGCACCCCGAAATCCCCACTCATCCCGGAGAATCTCTTTCAGCACATGCATGTTTTCATTGGCGTACTCTCCGTTGATCTTGTTGTAGGAGGACATCAGGGACTTGGGTTTTCCCTCCTTCACAGCAATCTCAAAACCGGTCAGGTAGATTTCACGCATGGTGCGCTCGTCGACGATGCTGTCAGAGGCCTGCCGTCTGGTCTCCTGGGAATTGACGGCGTAATGCTTCACGCAGGCAGCAAGACCTTTTCCCTGCATGCCGCGCACATAGCCGGCTGCCATCTTTCCGGCGAGGATCGGATCCTCGGAGAAGTACTCAAAGTTTCGCCCGCAGAGCGGGCTCCGCTTCATGTTCAGGCCGGGCCCAAGCATCGTGCCCACCTTCTGGGCAGCAGCTTCTTCAGCCAGCGTTGCTCCGACCTTCTCAGCGTTTTCCGGATCCCAGCTGCAGGCCAGGATGGAAGCGGATGGAAAGCAGGTGGCCGGAAGACTCTGGGCAAGCCCCAGATGGTCTCCAGCGCCCTCTTGATGGCGCATGCCGTGAGGTCCGTCGGAGAGAATCATCTCTGGGATCTTGTATTTTTTATACCCTCTGGTATTGAATTCACCGGCTCCGCCGAGAAGTCCCGCCTTTTCCGTCAGGGACATCTTCGAGAGCAGCTTGTCGATCTGTTTTGAGAGCGTGTCTGGCATGTGACCTTCTCCTTTCAAATGGGATGGCTCTGAAAGAGGGGTGTGTCAAATTCTTTCAGAACGCTGCAGAGGATTTCAATTGCCTTTACAGTTTCAGACAAGTATCTGAAACCCATTTTAACACAAAACAGGAACTGTTTACGATAGGGAATGCAGGCAGGGAGATTTCTGCCTGAGACTGTGAAATGGCTGATGCATTTCGAAAAAACAGGAAAAGGCAGGGCTTCCCCTGCCTATGATCTGCTTTTTGACACTATATATGGCATTGCCTATCGCTTATTTATAACCGCATGCACAAAAAGTAAATGACATTTATCAACGACTATATGCACCGGAATATGCAATGTATGAATATGTTATATTATACGAAAACATACTATACTGCACTGCATTACACCATGCCATACCATAACACAATATAATACACTATGCTATTCGATACAATGCTATGCCATAATATACTATATAATATTATGTGCTATATGCGATTCAATTGCTAATATGTTTGCTTTTATGCATTTCTGATGCATTTTGCTCATTTCTGACTTCCCTGATTCTGTATCTGGCCGAGAATCACGCCCCGAAGGTTCCCGGCTGGAGACAGGGCGGCTGACTTTATTTTCGAAAAGCCTCCATCTTCTCTTTGTCGATGAGCCCTTTGGCGATCATCTGCTTGGACCAGAGCTGGAGCGCATCGATGGTCATGGAAATCCTGTCCAGGTTGTCCTGGATGGCAGCAAAGTCCTGAAGCTCGTCGTCATCGATTCTTCCATCCACGGTGATCTCCACCAGGCGGTCTTTCTGGGCGTTCATACGGTTCAGGCTGGCCAGCATCTCCAGGACAATCTGGGAAAGGTCCTTGATCTTGACCTCAGGAACAGATTCCAGTCCGATCGGGCACTCATGACTGCAGTAATAATTGCACAGCTCCGGCGCCTTATATTTCTCCGCCATCAGGAGCACTTCATCCGGATGCGGGAGTGATTTTTCCGATTCAATCTTTTCAATCCGGTCATCCGAGATGATCTCCAGGAGTGCACTGGCTTTCTCACGCGAAAGCCCCAGCTTTTCACGGCTCAGCTGGTAAACGTTTTTGTTTGCTTTTGTTGAAACCCGCCCCATGGGTTCCTCCCTTCTGTCCTTCAGAATTTCAGCCATACCCGCAGGCGCAGATGAGAGCATCCCTGACGCGGGCGGATATACCGGGGATGCATTTTAATATATTTTAACAAATAAAAATACATTTTTATGCATTTTGATGCATTCTGATGCATTTATTTCCTGCGCATCCCGGGAAAACAAGGCCGGAGATACCGGCCTTCTGCATTATAACTGAGACAGTCCCCGATTGCCACAAATCCAGCAGGCAGGGAAAAGAAGCGGGGGTTTCCAGCCGGATGCATCAGAACCTGCCGGGGCCTTTCGAAAGGGGTGTCCGCTCACGAGAATCCGTTCCCGCCTCTCACACACGCGGGGCAGTTCTGATTGGCTTGTTAACTGCGAACAAAAAGGGTATCGTGATGGTTAACGGACTACGTGATTTCTGACTGGCCGAAGGACTCAGGAAGACCTATCTGGATGGGAGAGGCTTCCGCCGGAAGATCATAATGCGGAGGGACCTGCTTCCCAAGCAGAGCATTGGGATTTCTGACTGCCGAACAGGTATGAAGCTCGTAGCGGTCCAGTCAAAAGCGCCTGTAAAGCGACAAGGGCACTCGCAGACTCCTGTGGCCTGATGCAAGATATGCCCGGCCTTTGCTTCTGCTTTATCATTTCACACTTTGCGCCGTGCGAGGGAATAACGTTCAAAAGAAAAACAGAGAGGGAGTATTCAAAAGGGTATCATGAGATCTGTGCGCCTGAACATGGATTGAATCGGGGACTGTCCAGTCCGCTTTACGCCGAGCGAGGTAATAAAGATCAAAAACAAATGCAGATCGCACTTTCAACTTTTCTGGAGATATAGAGATGAAATTAAAGAAAATCAATGCGGCTTTGGGCCTTTTATCCATTGCCGCCATGCTTGTACATATCGGATATACTGTGTTTGCATACTTGGCATTTTATTATAACCCGGCACTGAAGCTCCTGACGGCGATTCCCTTTATGCTGCTGGTGTGCCTGCACGCTGTCTGCGGCATGATGACGGTATTCCTTCAGGCAGACGGAACGCGGCTCGATCTGTATGCCAGGCTGAATGTGCGTACCATCCTTCAGCGGGTCTCCGCCGCGCTGATGCTGCCCTTTCTCTTTCTGCACATCAATACCTACAGTCTGCTGAAGTCCAGCGCTGAGGCGGGACACTGGCTCTGGTTTGCGCTGCTTATGCTCAGCCAGGTACTTTTTTACGGCATTGTGCTGACCCATGTGGCGGTATCCCTGACACGCGGGCTGATCACCCTGGGACTCATTTCTTCCGTCGAGAAGCAGAAGCGCATGGACCGGATCGTGTATATCCTCTCTGCTTTGGTGTTCGCAGCTACGACTTTTGTGGTATTGAGGACGGAGCTTGCCATGTTTCTCTCTGGAGGTGGGGCAGCATGAAACATGTTCTGATTATCGGCAGTGGGATCTCCGGCATGTCCTGCGCGGTCAGGTGCGCGGAACAGGGCGTTCAGGTGACCCTGGTATCCCCGTTTCCATCGGAACGCTCCCAGTCTGTGATGGCGATGGGCGGCATCAACGCTGTGCTGCCTGATGCGGAAAATGGAGATTCTGTATCCAGCCACATCGAGGACACGCTCAGGGGTGGGTGTTTTCTGGGCGGTGAGAGAGCGGTAAAGGGCCTCTGTGAACATGGCGGGGAGATCCTCAGAGATCTCGAGCGAATCGGGACGGTATTTTCGGTGGACAGGCAGGGACATCCCTTGCGCAGAGCGTTCGGTGGGCAGTCCCACAAGCGGACTTATTACTGCGGCTCTTCAACGGGCAAGCAGATCGTGTCCGCCCTGGTGATGGAGGTCAGGCGATTTGAAGCGGCGGGCCTGATCCGGCGGAGGCTGTGGAGCTGCTTTTATTCGGCATTGATCCGGGACGGTGTATGCCATGGGGCACTTTTGTTCGATGAGGCCCGCGGCGGGCTGGAAGCCGTAAAGGCGGATGCGCTGGTGATCGCCACGGGTGGGCAGAATGCGCTGTTTGGCAAAACCACGGGCTCCACACAGTGTGACGGCTACGCCGCGGGGAAACTGTTCATGCAGGGGGCGGAGCTGAAAAACCTGGAGTTTATCCAGTATCACCCAACCACGCTGGAGACCCCACAGAAGCGCATGCTGATTTCCGAAGCGGCACGGGGAGAAGGTGGCAGGCTGTTTGTCAGAGAAAATGGGCAGAAGCTGTATTTCATGGAGGAGAAGTACGGCGCGGGCGGCAACCTGATGACCCGGGATGTCGTGTCTCGTGAAATCGACGCGCGGGGCGGCAGGGCCTATCTGGATCTCTCCTGCCTGGACAAGGCGATCATCGACCAGCGCCTGCCGGAGGTGCGGGATCTGTGCAGAAAATATGCGGGAATCGACGTGACACAGCAGCCGATCCCGGTTGAGCCTTCGGTGCATTTCTTCATGGGCGGTCTGGCGGTGCATCTGAATCATGAGACGAATATCCGCAGCCTGTTTGCGGTGGGAGAGTGTGCGTCCATGTACCATGGGGCGAACCGGCTGGGCGGGAACTCTCTTCTTTCGGCGATCTACAGCGGCAGAGTGGCAGCAGATGAGATCGCGGGCAGGAGTGGATCCTCGCCGGAACATCCGGATTTCACCCAGGAGCTGCTGCGGGAGAATCAGATCCTTGATCGGCAGCGGGATACGGAGAGCCCGTTCCCAGTCATGTACGTTCGAGACATGCTGGCCCAGACGATGCAGAAGCGGCTGGGAATCGTGAGGGACGAAGACCATCTCAGAGAGGGACTTGCGGACATCGACTATTATCTCTCGATCGCGGAACGTATCCACTACGATTCCAGCGTGATGCCTTATTTTAACTACAGTCTGCCGGCGATCCTGACACTGGCGCGGGCTGTGATTAGCTGTGCCCTGTCCCGCCGGGAGAGCCGCGGAGCGCATGTTCGAAGCGATTTTCCTGAGACAGATGCGGCGCTTCAGGCATCGACGATCATTGCTTATCAGGAGGGAGCATACAGGGTCAGGCTGGATGAGGAGCGTGCCTATGAAGGTTAGAGTTTTGCGGCAGATATCGCCGGTCAGCGCTCCCTATTGGGAGGTTTTCGAGTACGATGGCCCCGTGGATAATTCCGTGGCTGGAGTGCTGGACTATATTAACTATCACGATGACATTGAAAATGCCGAGGGCAGGCGGACAACGCGCATCGGTTGGGAGTGCTCCTGCCTCCAGGGAATCTGCGGCGCCTGTGCCATGGTGATCAATGAAAGGCCCGCGCTGGCATGTGAGACCTTTGTGCGGGATCTGATCAGGAAAGGAAAGGAGATCGAGATCCGTCCCTTGCGGAAGTTTCCGGTCATCCATGACCTTGTGGTGGACAGGAGCTCCATTCACGAGAATCTGAAAAAGTCAAACGTGTACATCGGAGAATACCTGCCGGGGGAGGGTGGCGATTATGCCCATCAGTACGCCGCGGCCAAATGCCTGAAGTGTGGGCTCTGCCTGGAAGTCTGCCCGAACTACGTGAATGGGCATACTTTCTTTGGCGCCAGCTTCGCGAACGATTGTTATCTGGTTTCTTCCAGGAATCGATCTGAGGGTGGGAGGATCCGGGAGCTCTACGCGGAACACTTTGGAAAGAACTGCTCCAAGTCGCTGTCCTGCATGGAGGTCTGTCCGATGAAGATTCCGACCCTGGCTTCCATGGCGAAGCTGAACAGAAGGAAGAGCTGAGTCGATCATCAGAAGTCCAGGGCGCCTTCAGGGGAAAGGACGGGCGAATGCCTGCGTCACAGGAAGGTGCGCTCCTCCTTTCCCTGATCCTTTTGTTCTGCATGTCCACGCGCAACAAAAAGTGAGCGGATCATTGAAACAGAGGGAAATATCTAATCAAGAGCTGAGCGAGGGAAGCTATGAGGAGTATTTTTGCAGCTGGGATACGAACACCTGAAATGGATGAAGCGCGTGGAATGATCGCTGCAGAATGGATGGATGCGCCATGGAGACAGTGATAAAAAGGCGTGGAAGATATGCCAACACGCATGCATAAATGAATACATATATATTAAATGACAAAATTTAATATATAATTAAACAGTGATAATCAGTGGCAATTAGTGTTATCATAAATAATTGAGGATGATATGGATATTAGTTATTTATATACACGGCTTAAATCCGAGCTATAACAGCATCATATCCAATATCAGATACAAAATGATCAAATCCGATCAGATCTCCTCTGCCGGGATTTTCTGCGCTTCTTCCAGCGCCGTTCATGCGGGGGACTCGGAAAGACAGGTTTTTCGCTGGAGGGAGATCAGGCTCGCGGATTTTCTGTAAAGGAGGAAATGCCGGCTGGCCGGCGCGCTCCTGAAAAGCCCTGAGAGAGCTCTGACTGCCAGTTGTCTCTGCTATTTCCCCCTTGTATAATCGTTTCCATGTATGGGATTATTGGCACGGTACAGTCCACTTTGGCCGCTTGTCGCCGAATGTTGGTCATACGGTTCAAAGGCAAAGGCCGGGCGCACATTGAACGCGACGACAGGAGCCTGCGCCCGGTCCTGTACCTGGACAGGAGCCTGCGACTGAACAGGTACAGATTATTCATCTTTGGAGGGGGAAAGAGA
>CADBUA010000355.1 GCA_902797665.1 uncultured Lachnospiraceae bacterium
CTTCTTAACCTTCTTAGACTTTCTGAACCTCTTTCGCTCCTTCAAGCTCTTCTACAGTCCACTCATCCCTCCAGTAAATGACAGGCTTTTCCCCTTCCCACTGAAGGGGCAGCCAGACGTAGCGGGCATGCCTGCTGTCCTCGAAATGACGGCTGGCTTTTCCACTCAGCCCTTCGCTCTTCGGGGCGGTGTCAGGCACATAGTCCCGAAATTTCCGCTCATAGCTCTTCTGTGTATGCTTCGCCAAAAAGCTCACCCAGAAATACGGCATCCAGCGGTCTGCGCAGACGATCATCTGTTCTCTCCCCGGCAGAGACAGGACGCAGGTGATCTGGGAGCTGAAGCTGCTGCCGCTCCGGTCCCCAACGCAGGGGTCCCCCAGATCACGGTAGTCTCCATGATAGTCCTCAAAGACCGCCACAGTGGACGGATTCGGGAAATAGCCCGTGGTTCCGGAGCTAAAGAGATACTTTTTTCCATTCCGCTCAAAGAAGACCGGCGCCTCCCGGGTATAGGGGGGCTTCCGCCCATCATAGTGGATCGAGTACTCTCCCGTGCAGGCCGTGTAGTCCTCTGTCAGGGTGGCTGTGATGAGCTGAAAATGCGGCCGCTCAAAAAAGAGATAGCCTGTCCCGCTTTCAGAATCCGCATGGAGGGTGAAATCCCCGCTGTCCATATCCAGCGGATGGTAGACTTCCCGCACGACCGTGTAGGGGCCTTCCAGATGGTCCGCTGTCAGGATCGTCATAAACTGACTCGTGAGGCCGCCCATGATTTTCAGCCAGGCAACATATTTCCCGCTTTTTTTACAGAACAGAATGTGCGGTCGGTCCATGCAGGTACTGGGATGGAGGGGGGAGGAAAGATTTCCCGGCTCCGGCTCAATGATCAGGCCCCGGTCTTCCCAGTTATAGAGGTCTTTCGAGACGTAAAGCCGGACACCCCAGTGCCAGATCCTCCCTCCGGGTACCGTCTTTTCCTTGTTTTCCCCAAACCACTTGTAGAGGCCTTCCTCCTCGTCATAGAAGACGGAAAAGCCGTGTGCCTGAATGGGCTTTCCTTCTGTGTCCAGCCACTTTTTCCCGGGGCGGATTGAATGAAGCATTTTCCCTTCCTCCTGCTGCTGATGTCGCGTATGAAAATCAGCAGATTTTGTTGCCGCAAGCTGCATTTCCTCTGCCTCTCCAATCAGGATCCATCAGCTTTGCCCACTCTGCCGGCAGGGACATACAGAACAAAAGAGAAAGGCAGTTCCTTCCAGATGCCTGCACAAATGCAGAATCCTCTCTTCCTCTTCATCACGATGCCGGGGACACGGTATAGGTCTTCTTTCCTCCATGTCCCCCATAGATCTGCCAGGAACCCACCCCCAGGCGGCTGAAGAGGGCTTTCCGCTCCTCCGCGCAGAGCTTCTGATCCGTGTCCACGGAGGTCATCAGGATCGGCGCATAGCGGTTATACTCGGCCTGCTGCGGAGTCATCTCCTTCATGTTGACATAGATATCTCCGGAAAAGACGATGCGGTGCTCATAATCAATCAGGATGGATTCCCCGGCCAGATGCCCTCCCTTCCCCTCGTAGAGATCAAAGTGCAGTTCGCCAAAGTCAAAGCTGCCGGTCTGGCAGAGGGGCTGGGTGATTTCCCGCTCATCGCCAACTGTCCGAATCTTCCCTGTGTCAATCGCTTCGTAGGATGTCAGCGCCTTACAGATCCTGATGTAGGGCTTATGCAGCGGATTCTCCTCCCGGAAGCTGTTTTGTCCCCTGTATTCCAACTCCAGGCAGTTCCGGCTTCTATGACTCGCGTAGATCTCATCAAAGAGGGAGAGGAGGCCCGCATGATCCGGATCCGCATGAGACAGAAAGACCCGCTTTGTCTGCTTCATGAATTCAGGGACGATGCGGTTCAGAAGCTGCAGCATCTCTTCCCTGTAGCAGGCATAGCCGGTATCCACAAACAGATATTCACCGCAGCTCTTGATGATGGCCGTATTGCTCCCGCAAGGCGGCTCAATCAGGGTGATCTCCGTGTGCTCGGTGATCGGATGGGCTGTGATTCTCGGTGTAAAACCCTCGCCTCTGGACTTCGACAAAAGCATGGCAAAGCGGCTGATGCTGTCAAAGGTCCTGTAGGGAGATACGCCGGTATCATCCAGCGTCTGCATCGCCAGGTTGGTGTTGATCAGAAGCTCTCTTCTGCCCTTTTCAGAAATCTCCATGGCGGAGGACAGATCCCTGACAAAAGTTGCGTAAAAGAAGCTGTTGTCATAAATCCGGTCCGCGTGGCCCAGGTCCAGCACGCGCAGATCACAGATCTTTTTTGCCTCCTCGATAAAAGCCTTGATCTTTTCAGGGTCCTCCACCTGAAGTCCCATCTTGAAATACTGAAACGGACTGCCATTCTCCGCGGAGCTGATGTAGGAGATGTTGAACCCATAGCCGCTGATGAGCTCCAGGACCGCTGTCACGCTCCCGGGATGGTCCGGCAGGCAGAACTCCAGGAGAATGACACTGCGTTTCTCCCTGTCATAGGACAGATACCCGATTTCCTCGAGCAATGCGGCAGCTTCAGACAGCTGCTCTTCTGTCCCCTCCGCGTCGAGAAACAGCATATGCGAGTCTACCGCCTTATTGTAACTGACCCTGGTAATGTTGATCCCCAGCGAAGCGAAGCACCTGCTGGCTTTCAGAAATGCCCCGATGTGATTGGGCATTCTGGTGGCGAATGTTCTGTTCATGGGATGATACTCTCCGTCCTCCAAAAAAACACTGGATCTGCTTTCCCCGCATCTCTCATTTTTTATCCCTTCGGCTTATAAAAAATCCGGATGGTCATCGGTCTGCACTTTGTCTGGCAGGCAAGGGCAAATTTCAGGGAGCCGTCCTCCTGCTCAATATCGATTCTGCATCCACCGCACCATCCATCTCCCCTGCATGGGGATTTGATCGGAAGATGCCGCCTGACCGCAGAGAGCACCTTCTCCCCTTCCTCAAAAGGAACTTCAATCAGTCTGTCCCCATCCCTCACATAGAGAATATTTTGATCAGATCTCATACATCTACTCCGTAACGATCCCAACCCAGCCGCAAAGCCATTCCGGGGCCAGGATGGGCTGGGGCTTTTATATCCGCATGAACACGCGCCTGGCCTTTGCTTTTCCTCTCGACTATCACATTTTGTGCAGCAGGTGCGCATAGCTGACTGGACAGCTGCAGCGCTTCCGAACGTCGTAGCAAACTCCATTTACCCGCCAGCTGTGAATCTGCGAGAAAAACCTGCAAATGCTGGGCGAAAAACGGACCAGCCTCTGCCCTGTTGATTCCGCATTCAGAACGTGATTGCCAGCTTGAAATCGCCCTACCTGCCCGTGGCGTACTCAAAGGCTTCTTCCCACTGTTCAATTGGGAAGGTATGGGAGACCACACCGTCTGTTTTCAGCTTCCCGTTGGCGATGTTCTCGATGACGAAGGGATAGCAGTAAGGACTCAGATGAGAGCCAGGGATGTCCAGCTCCTTCCGGTCTCCGATGATGGACCAATCCACCGTCGTCGGCTGACCGAACACGCTGAATTCCACAAAGCGGCCTTCCTTCCGGACCATGTTCAA
>CADBUA010000356.1 GCA_902797665.1 uncultured Lachnospiraceae bacterium
CCCCGCATCAGCAAAAACCTTTGTTTTGTGGGCTTCCGGCGGTTTTTATCGTTCTGCCTTTGACAGCAATACTACCGTCTCGACGTGCGGTGTCCCCGGAAAGAGATCCACAGCCTGAAGGCGGAGCAGACGGTATCCCGCCAGGCGGAAAGAGATCAGATCCCGCTTCAGGCTGGTCGCCTTGCAGGAGATATAGACGATGCGGGGTACCTGAAAAGCCAGGATCTTTGGCAGCGCTTTGGGATTCACGCCCTCCCGGGGTGGGTCCAGAACGATGATGTCCGGCTTTCTCTGAAGCTCTCCCACCACCTTCAGAACGTCCCCGCAGAGAAACTCGCAGTTTGAAAGCCCGTTAAGCTTCGCGTTTTCTCTGGCGGCCTCAACCGCCTCCGGGATAATCTCTACCCCTGTCACATGCTCCGCCAGCGGAGCCAGGATCTGGGCAATGGTGCCAGTCCCGCTGTAGAGGTCAAAAATCACCTTTCCCTTCGTATCCCCCACAAAGCGGCGGACCGTCTCATAAAGAACCTCCGCTCCCATGGTATTGGTCTGGAAGAAAGAGAAAGGCGTGATCTTGAAGCTGAGGTCCAGGAGCTTCTCCACGATATAGTCCCTGCCATAGAGAAGATCGGTCCGATCATTGATGATGGCGTCGGCGACATGGTCATTCACCGTGTGGAGAATCCCCGTAATCTCTCCCTCGAGATCCAGCTTCAAGAGGCGATCTATGAGATCCTGAAAGTTCAGCTCACCCGTCTCTTTTTCCGTATTCTCTCTGTATTCCTCATCCGGGCGAGCAGCAGAGTTCTCTCTCAATCCTTCCCCCTGGCCGGAGGTGACCAGGTCCAGCAGGATCTCCCCTGTGCGGAAAGCCTTCCGAATCAGGAGATGTCGGAAAATACCGATGTGTCCGGTCCTATGATAGCAGGGAAGGCCGCTCTCCCTGGCAAAGAGAAGGACCTCCCGGAGAATCTTCTGTACGTCCCCATCCACAATCCTGCACTGATCCACTGTGACGATGTTGAAAAAGCTGCCCCTCTCATGCATCCCCAGCTGTATTTCCCCGCCCTTCTCGGCATCCCCGAAGGTAAACTCCATCTTATTGCGGTAGCCATCATAAGCTGGCGAGGAAAGAATCCCCTCATAGACAGGTTTCAGATCCTGAGCATCTCCGGGCATGTCCTCTGCTTTTCCCTCTGTTCCTTTCATCTCAGGCTCCAGATCCGAGGCGAACAGCCTCCGGATCTGCTCCCGCTTCATGGAGATCTGCGCCTCCTCAGAAAGGGTGCGGTAGGAACAGCCGCCACAGGCAGGGAAATGCGGGCAGTCCGGGCTCTGTTCCGCCTCCGCCCTTTCCAGGATCTCAAGCAGCGTCCCCTCCGAACGAGCTGCGCTTTTCCTGTTAACCCGGAAGCGAACCTTCTGCCCCTCCAGGGTGCCTTTCACCTCGAAGAGACGTCCTTCCGCCTCCACAATTCCTCTCGCCGGATAGTCCGTTCTCTGGACCACACCCTCCAGAATCTCTCCTCTTCTCAATGTATTTCCCTCCATGAACGCCCCAGATATCCCCCTGCTCCGCAGGGGGGATAAAAAAGAGGCTGCCTCGGCAGCCTCTTTCACTCTCATTTCTCTTGTGTTGCTCTTTCGCCCTTGCGCATTATTTTTCGGGATTTGTCTGTCCTTCTATACCGAAAAGCACCCTGACATAAGAGGTGCGCATCGATATACTCCCATCCGCGTTAAGCGTTTCAGAGATTCCCGCCCTTTTCGTGGTGATCCCACAAGGTCCGTCTGCTCACTCCTCGGAAGATTCCTCGTCGGACTCATCAGCTTCCTCGGCCTCGTCCTCTGCTGCGCTCTCCGCCTCGTCCTTCTTCTCCTCTTCCTCGTCATCATCATCGAAGAAATCGTCGAAGTCATCATCGAAATCGTCGTCAAAATCTTCCAGATAATCCGGAGTCAGATAACGGTATACCGCATAGGCGATGGCTGCGATTGCCGTAACCGCACCGATGATTGCCAGAACCCAGAGCACTGCGTTCTTATGTTTCCGGTCCTCGCGGTCTCTCAGCGCTTCAATCAGTTCATCCTTCTTCATAGGTGGCATCGTCCTTTCAACTTTCTTTTCTCAGGTTCAAGCCTGTTTCTATTTCTTTTCCCGGACATGTCTGCCCCAATCCGGGATTTATTTCAGTATAACACAAGGAATCTCAGGAATCTACTCGATTTTGACAAGTTTCGCAAACCCTGCCAGCATCTTCTTGCTTTCGCCGGAGTCAAACTGCACAGTCACTTCCATATCCCGGGCACCATCTTTCAGTTCCGCAACGGTCCCCTCTCCAAACTTGACATGGCGGACACGGTCGCCGACCCCGTATCCCAGATGCTCCGGCTTTCCCTTATCGGCTCCGCGGACAACACCGGAGCCGAGGTTAAGCGGACCTTTCGCTTTTTTATCCCCATTTCCTGTGTTTCCACTGGAAAGATGCATGTAGAAAGGCTTCTCATGAAACTCCTTCATCTCACGCTCTTTCTCCCGCTGCATTCTGGAGGGCTCTCTCGGGCCTGTGCCTGACTCCTCCCTTGTCCGATATCCTCTGCCATAACGGGTATTCCGCCAGGAAGACCCTGGCAGTTCCATGTCGGAGGAGGCTTCCTCACTCTGTTTTGGCCCCAGATGAATCAGCAGATCATCCGGAATCTCCTCGATAAACATGGACTCGGCGTAGTGCTTGGGATCCCCTCGTACCAGCCGCATCCTGGCTCCGGTCAGGGTCAGGCGCTTCTTGGCCCGGGTAATGCCGACATAGCAGAGCCGGCGCTCCTCCTCGAGGTCGGCAGAATCATCCGCTGTGACCGCGTGATAGGATGGGAAAAGACCCTGGTCCATCCCGCAGAGGTAGACATTCCCAAACTCCAGTCCCTTGGCGGAGTGGAGCGTCATCAAAAGAACCCGATCCTCGTCCTCCTGGAGGGAGTCGATATCGGCAACCAAAGCCACATGTTCCAGATAACCGGAAAGAGGATGGACCAGCCCTCTTCCGACGATCTCCCCTGTGGCTGCCGAATCCCGGTCTGCGGCGGATATCCTTGCCAGTTCCTGATCGTAGGAAGCCGCATCGCTGATTAGCTCTTCGATGTTCTCAATGCGCTCCTCAGCCTCCTCGGTATTTTCCTCCTCCAGGAGCCTGACATAGCCTGTATTTTCGATCACCAGCTGAAGGAGATCCTTGACTGAAAGATCGAGGGAGCGGGTCCTGAGATTGGCGATAAAGGTCACAAACTCATTGAGCTTATTTAACGCCCTCCCGATCCCCGGGATCTCAGAGGCGTGAAGCAGGGCATCGTAAAAACTGATGTTCTTCTCTGCCGCATAATCCGCCACACGGGTGATGCTTGTGGTCCCGATGCCGCGCCTGGGGATGTTGATGATCCGCCGAACCGCCAGGTCATCCCCTCCGTTCTCGATCGTCTTCAGATAGGCGATCAGGTCCTTGATCTCCTTCCGGGCGTAAAAGTTGATGCCCCCGACAATGGTGTAGGGCACCTTGTCCAGGATCAGCTGTTCCTCAAGGACACGGGACTGCGCATTGGTCCGGTAAAGGATTGCGCTGTCTTTGAAGTCAAAAGCGCCCTGCTTTTTCTGTTCCAGGATGTCATGAACGATAAAGTAGGCTTCCTGCGAAGCCCCCTCAAAGCGCCGTTCGCGTATCTTCTCCCCTTTCCCGTTCTCGGACCAGAGGTGTTTGTCCTTCCGCCCGCGATTTTTGGAGATTACCCCGTAAGCCGCATCCAGAATCGTTGTGGTCGAGCGGTAATTCTGCTCCAGTTTGATCACCTTCGCGTCCGGGAAGATCTTTTCGAAATTCAGGATATTGCCGATGTCTGCCCCGCGGAAGCGGTAAATGGACTGATCATCGTCCCCGACAACGCAGAGGTTCCTGTACTTGCGTGCCAAAATCGAGATCAGGACAAACTGGGCCTTGTTCGTATCCTGATACTCATCCACTAAGAGGTAGCGGTAGCGATCCTGATAATACTCCAGTACATCCGGTTTTTCCCGGAAAAGCCGGACCGTCAGGCCAATCAGATCATCAAAATCCACGGCATTGGCCCGCTTTAAGGCATTCTGATAGGCCTCGTAGGCCTGCGCGTAGAAAGCCTTGTCTGGATTCTTCTCCTGCACCATGTTCTTCTGCGCCTTTTCCGGGGAGATCAGCTCGTCCTTCTGTTTGGAGATCCAGGCCAGGATGGCCTTCTCTTTGGTCTCCTTGGTGTCGATCCCCATCTGCCGGCAGATGTCCTTCATCAGACTTTTGGAATCATCGCTGTCGTAAATGGTGAAGTTGTTCTGGTAGCCGATCCGGTCGATGAAACGGCGCAGAATCCGGACACAGGTCGAGTGGAAGGTCGCCACATTGATGGACTCAGAGCCGAAGCCCACAAGGTTGTCCACCCGCTGCCGCATCTCCCCGGCAGCTTTGTTTGTGAAGGTGATGGCGCAGATATTCCAGGGCTTGACACCCCGCTCCGAGATCAGGTAAGCGATCCGACAGGTCAACACCTTCGTCTTTCCAGATCCCGCCCCCGCCAGAATCAGCAGGGGGCCATC
>CADBUA010000357.1 GCA_902797665.1 uncultured Lachnospiraceae bacterium
GACAAACTGGTCGTCTATACCGACGGTGTGACCGAGGCCACCGATGCCCACGAGGAACTGTTTGGCAACGATCGTTTGCTGGACGCTCTGAACCGCGATCCCAGCGCGCCGCCGAAGCAGCTTCTCAGCACTTTAAGGAAGGAGATTGATACTTTCGTAGGCGATGCCCCGCAGTTTGACGATATCACCATGCTGGGCTTCCACTATATAGGTATGGCTGAGAATGAAAACACGCTGACGGAGGAGGCGGGCAGATAAACCCGCGTGTTCAGAACCTGCGAAAGATCGGTGCAGGAGGGAGAAAACGCCCCGGCACCGGATCAGCGAATGCTTCATACCCGCGAGCGTGAGAATCTGCGACGAAAATGGCGCGAGCGGGCATATACCGGTGAAACACCTGGCAAATTCAAATGGTTCCCGGTATAACCATCATCCGCCCTCCTGATTGGTCCCATGAGACCACTCAGGAGGGTTTTTGTGTGGGGACCGCTTTTGATCTGGCCTTTTGGGTGTAAGCCAAAACCTTCTCCCCCAGGCTGAAGGACACAAGCGGGCGGTGAAGAGTCGGGGGGATGATCCGAAGGGAGGCTTCAGGCAGATGGCGGCAAAGCCCTGACGGGGTCAGATGAGACAGAAGCGTCACGGAAGATGCTCCGAAAATGATTATTGGGCCCGCCAGTGCGCAGCAAGTGCGCAAAGCTGACTGGACAGTTACAGAGAAAACACTGTCTGAATCCTGATGTAATCCTGACCCATTTTGGGGTAAAATCAGGCTGAATGAGAAGGAGGACAGGTGGCATGAAGAGTGACATGGAAAGCAGCATAGGGGGCAGAATAGAGAACAGCATAGAAAATAATATAGAAAACAATACAGAAGACTGCATAGACAACGGCAGAATATACGCTTTGAAGACAGAGAACCTGACAAAATGCTATGGTAAGTTCAAAGCCCTTGACGCTCTCTCCATGCATGTCCCGAAGGGGGCAATCTATGGCTTTGTCGGAAGAAACGGCGCAGGTAAGACGACGCTGATCCGGGTCATCTGCGGCCTTGTGAAAGCCTCGTCCGGGGCATTTTCTCTGCATGGAATTCCGGCTGACAGGAGAGAGATCGTTAAATCCCGCAGGCGGATGGGAGCTGTGATTGAGACGCCGGCTCTCTATCGGAACATGACAGCGGAGGAGAACCTGAAGCAGCAGTATCTGATTCTCGGCCTGCCGTCCTTCGAGGGAATTTATGAACTTCTGAGACTGGTGGGGCTTGACGATAGCGGAAAGAAGAAGGTACGAGACTTCTCCCTCGGCATGAAGCAGCGCTTAGGGCTCGCCATCGCCCTGGCGGGAGATCCGGATTTCCTGCTTTTGGATGAGCCTGTGAACGGTCTTGATCCCCAGGGGATTGTTGAGATGCGGGAGCTGATTCTGAAGCTGAATCGGGAGAGGCAGATCACGGTCCTGATTTCCAGCCATAACCTGAATGAGCTCTCCCGCATTGCCACGCATTATGGGATCATCGACCATGGCCGCATGATCAAGGAACTGAGCGCGGAGGAATTGTTTCAGCTTTGCCGAAAATGTGTGCGTATGGAGGTCAGCGATACCGCTGCCCTGGCCCGGGTTTTGGATGGCCTGCATTTTCAGTACAGGATCCTCTCTGAGAATATGGCGGATGTTTTTTCAGCCTTCAGCGTGACAAATCTTGTTCTGGCGCTGCACAAAGAGAACTGCGAAGTGCTGACCATGACGGAACGGGATGAGAGCCTGGAAAGCTATTTCTTTTCTCTGACCGGAGGAGGTGCAAAATGATCAGAATCCTCAGAGCTGATTTCCGAAGACTCCAAAAAGACAGAGCCCTTTGGCTGTCTGTCCTTGGAATGCTTCTGATCTCAGCTGGTTTTATGTTCATCCAGGCCTCAGCCATGGATTATACGGTTCCGCTCTCCCGGGTCATCTTTCTCCCTCTGAGCATGCTGGGAATCGCTCTGGGGGCCTTTGCCGCGATGTTTTCAGGTACAGATTTCAGTGACGGGGTTATCAGGAATAAGCTCCTCACGGCGGAAAACCGCGGGAGTCTTGTTCTCTCTGAGATGATCGTGAGCGCTGCAGGATGCCTCCTGATCTATGCTCTGGTGACCGCCTTTTCCGCGGGAGGCGGGCGCTTTTTCTTTGAGAACAACGTGGATCCGGTGGTTTTTGCCCGCTACTTTGCCCTGGGAGCCTCCATGAGCCTTGCCTATGGCTGCCTTTTTTCTGCGCTTACGATGATCTGCGGGAAAAAGACCCAGTCGGTCATTCTCTGCATGGGGCTTGCTTTCCTGATGCTCTTTGCAGCCCTCAGCAGCAATGAAGTCCTGGTGCAGACTGAATATCGGAATGGCGTTCTGAACCCCCACTTTGTGGGCGGAATGCGCAGAGAAATCTATAGCTTTCTTCATGATCTCAACCCCTGTGGACAGGCCGCCCAACTCTCTGCATGGGAGGTCCGGCATCCGGTCCGGATCCTGCTTCTGAATCTGATTGTCATTCTGGGATCCTCCATGCTGGCCTGTCTGTTCTTTCAGAAGAAAGACATCAGGTGAAAACCGGAAGATATATCCGCGAGCGTGAGATCCGCGGAATCTGGGCGCGAGCGGACATATCCCGCTGAAGCACCTGGCAGATCAGAAATGGGTACTGGAAATTCTGCCCGAAATGGGGCGTAACCATGTTTTTTCATAGCTCCAGTCGCAAGCTCCTTTCCAGGTACAAAAGCTTTTTGCCGATCCGTATGGAGGCGGGAAATGAGGAAAATGGTGAAAAACAAGGCAGAGCAGCACGGTCTCTATTTCGGCTTCATTCTCATCCTGATTCTTTTATCCGTTCTCTTTCTCACCGCAGGATGCCGGAGACCTGACGGAGGAGCCGGGGTTACGCAGGAGACGGAGGACTGGAAATGGGAGTTCAGGATTCAGATCCTCTGTCCCTGGGGCGAGGGGGGAGGCGCTGACACAACTCTCCAGGCTTTCCGCACCGCCTTCATGGAGGTGAACCAGGTTCCTGTGGAGATCGTCCGCAAATCCGGTTCGGGCGGAATCGCCGGAACGCAATACGCGATGACCTATCCGGCGGACGGATACTTCTATCTGCTCGGCACCCAGTCCCTCCTCCTGCAGCAGGTTACCGGGGAGACGGACTATGATGTCTACGGGACGATCCAGCCCCTCTGCCGCCTTGTCCATGACTGCAACATCTTCGTCGTCCGGGCGGATTCAGCGTACAAAAGCTACGAGGACATCCGGAGAGCGGCGGAGAAAAGGCCGGGTGAGCTGACCTGCGGCATGATGACACTCATGGGGGTGGACAATGCCTGTCTGGAAGAGGCCTTCGGAGACCTGATCCAGCCCAGACAGTACCAGGACGGGGCCTCCATGCTGGAGGAAATCCTCGCTGGAGGCATGGACCTGGCGATCTGCGGGCCTTCAGAGTTTTCAGAGGCGCTGCAGAATGGTCAGCTCAGGATTCTGTTCAGCTGCACCGAAGAGCCGATCCGGATCCGGGGATATGAGGAGGAGATCCCCTCAGCGGGAGAGCTTGGCCTTTCCTGCTTCTATGGGCCGGGCAGAGGGATCTTCTATGAGAAGGGAACGCCCGAGGGGGCGATCCGCGCCTTTGAGGAGGCGGCTGAAAAGGCTGTCCAGTCAGATTATTTCCAGGCTTTTCTGAGGGAGCAGAGTCTGGACCTCCGGCCGGGATGGCTTTGCCGGGAGGACTATCGGAAAGCGTGGGAGGAGGAGTATCTGGCGTTTACGGAGCTATTTGGAGGAGACAGAGATGGATGACAGAGAAAAGAATCCACTGCAGGTGCGCCTGATTCAGGTCATCACCCTGCTGATATTTTCCGGCTTTTCCATCTTCTTCTTCCTGCTGGTGAATAACGTGATCAAAAGCAACACCGAGCGGGAAACCCAGATGTACGCCCTGAACCTGGAAAAAGAACTGGACAGCTGTATGAGTGGCAGCGGGATCTCTGATGACAGCTCCGATGTGCTCCATTTGCTCAGGATCTACACAGATCTCAATGAACTCGATCTCATCATCTCGAATCGGGAGGGATTGGCGGTCAACAGCGCGATCGAGGGAATCCTCCCGGGAGATCTGATTTTCATGGAAAAGTCTCTCCTCTCCGCATACAAGCGGGAACTCACGGAGGAGGGGATCCTTCGCTTTACGGATGGGAAATGGATCCGGGGTGACAGGCTCCTTCCGACTTACTGCATCATCAAGCCGGTCATCGGGACCGACGACCGGCTGATTGTTCTGGCCCGGAATCAGTCGATTTACCGAAGCCTTCTCATCGTTTTTTCGATTTTCACCGCCGTGATTGTCTGTCTCTACCTTCTGACAGTCCTGCTTTTCAACCACATCCTGAGCACCTACCGGAATCGGATTATTCAGCTGGCGACCATCGACGAGCTGACCGGTCTGGCAAATCGGAAATCCTTTGTCAGGCAGTACGATTACATGAGAAAAAGCGGGGATCTCAAAGGTGCGATTCTTTTCATGACAGATATTGATTCTTTCAAACGGATCAATGACGCTTACGGGCACAATGCCGGAGATCAGGCATTGGCCCTTCTGGCGGGGAAGATCCGGTCCTTCATGAACGGAAAGTGCATCGCGGGCCGATGGGGTGGAGATGAGTTTATCGGTGTCTTTGTGGATGGAAAGAAGAAGTCGGAGGAGAAGCTCACGAGACTGCTTACAGAAGTCCGGGAGACAGTGATCAGGCTGGAGAACGGGGAAGAGATCCACTTCAGCATCAGCCTGGGCGCTGCCCTGATCGGGGAGGACATGGACCTGAAACGGAACATCGAGAAGGCGGATCTTGCCCTCTATGAGTCCAAGAAGAAGGGGAAAAACTGTCTTAGCCTGAACTGGACGACGCAATGACACTGAGATCCTGCAGCTGTTCAGCTGCCAGGGTTTAATGAGCGCAGCGTGATCATACAGTGGAAGATACCGGGGGAGGATCCCGAGCGTGAGAGGGGCAGCTGAAGCCTCAGGCATGTGGATCTTCCCACACGAGGCATGTAAACATGAACGTCAATTATGATTTCAGCATTATCACTTCAGTTCTTCTGAGTATTCTTCTGTTTTACAATTTAATCTGGCCGAGGCTCCCCATTCCGAGGACAAAGAGTTTTCTTGTCCTGATGATCATGGAAGTCATAACACTGGCTTTTGATATCCTCTCAAACTGGGCGGTTGTGAACGCGGAAAGCTGTCCGGACTATCTCATCCAGCTCACATGTGTCATCTATTTCACTGCCTTTATCGTCAGGAGCTATGCTTTTTTCGGCTATACCGCACTTCTCTTTGAGCTGGTGGGAAGGGGGAGAAATGAATGGGCTCGAAAGACCAGCAGGGCTGCCCTTGCGTTTTTCCTCGGTCTGACAGTCACATCTCCCTTTACAGGGCTGGTGTTTTCCTTTGACCGGGCAGAGGGATATCACAAAGGTCCCCTCCATCCTGCCATCTATTTCTGGATGGCAGTTCTGATCGCCCTGGGTTTTCTCCTGATCATTTTCCGTGGGGGGAGCTTCAGGCAGTTTGAGCGGAACAGCCTCCTTTCAGCTTATGCCATCCTGATCACAGGGACCTCCATACGTTTTCTTTCCCCGCGCCATATCGCAATGAACTCCTTCTTCATGCTCTCAACGGTGATTCTCTTTCTCACTTTCGAGAACGTGGACCTTCTCCTGGAGCAGCGCACCCAGACATTCAACTATCAGGCCTTTGAGATGGTTATCCGGGAGTATCTGAACAGCTCTTCCTCCTTCTGGATGTGCGCTGTCCTGCCCAGACATTATCAGGAGGCCAGAGAGATTTACGGCGGGGAGCAGATGGACCATGCGCTGGGTCTGATCGCGCGGTACCTGAAGAAGAGCTTTCCGAAGATGCCGCTTTTCTATGAGCGGAGTGGATGCTTTCTCCTCCTTTGCCGGACGGAACCGGACAGAGTCAGGGTGAGGAGGCTTTTGCAGGAACGCTTTGAGAAAGCCTGGCTGACGATGGATACGAAGGTCTATCTGAGTCTGGTCTATGCGGAGACCGCCCGGGATTTGAAGGTTGATTCGCTGGAGACCTTTGTGGAAGGCGTCCGGAGGCTTTTGGATCTGGCGGGATCCAGCGCCCGGCAGGACTATTTCTTCCTGGACCAGGAAATGGTCGACTCCATCCGGCATGAGTTTTCTGTCCGGAGGGCTTTGAACGCGGCCCTCTCCGAAAACCGGGTGCAGGTTTATCTGCAGCCGATTGTCGATGCGGTGAGTGGAAAGACAGTTGCAGCGGAGGCCCTGGCGCGGATTGAGGATCCGGTCATCGGCCTGGTGATGCCTGGAGAGTTCATTCCAATCGCGGAGAGGAACGGAAGCATCAGCCAGCTTGGAGAGCAGATGTTCTCAAAAGTCTGCCATCTGATCCGGGATCACGACCTGGATGGGCAGAAGCTTCAGTTCATCAATGTGAATCTGTCTCCGATCCAGTGCATGGACCGGAAACTCCCGCTTTTCTTTGATGAGATCCGGGAAAAGGCCGGCGTACCTGCGGATCGGATCCATCTGGAAATCACAGAGGAAGCCCTGGGGGATGAGGAACTCTTGAAGAGTCAGATGGAAGAGTTAATCCGAAGAGGCTTTTCCTTTGTACTGGATGACTATGGAAGCGGCTACGCGAACCTGTTCCGGATGGAGGAGTACCCTTTCAGTGGGATCAAGCTGGATATGAAGATTGTCTGGAACTACTTCCAGAAGCCGACCCCTGTTCTGCCCAGCACAGTGAAGACTTTCTCCAGCATGAAGATTGCCATTACCGCAGAGGGCGTGGAGAATAAAGAGATGATGGAAAGCCTTTGCGGCATGGGCTGCACATACCTGCAGGGCTTCTATTTCTCGAAGCCCGTTCCGGCTGAGACCTTTTTTGAGAACCTGGACGCATCCTAAAAGGGTGGACGGAACGAAAAAGACAAAAAGAAATGTTTAAAAGTTAAAATATTAAAGGAGTAATAATATTAATAAAGCATAAATCAAATAAAAAACAGTAAATAAGGATAAAAACCGGAATAAGAA